>CAZWTU010000078.1:0-7675 GCA_964637035.1 uncultured Tissierellaceae bacterium | reverse complement strand
AATGACAAAATATGAAAATGGATGGTTTTCACTAGTCCCGATCCGTCCCTACTGTTTGCTTATGTTTTTTGTTTTGCCTTTGAAAGATAGAGTCCTATTGCTAAAAATGTAAAAGCAAATAGCATTTGCATAAATATTTCATATCTTATATCAATAAATGAATCTATTCTCATGTCGTTAATCCTTACAAAGTAATAGGTTGGGAAAAATTTAGCTATGGCTAAAACCTTTTGGCCTAAAAATTCTTGGGGAACTAATACTCCTGAAATAAATGCTGTTCCTAGAGATGCCACTGTACTTACCCCATTTATTACAAATGTGCTGCTAGTTAAATTATTTATTAAAAATGTAAAACAAAGAATTGAAAAAGAGAAAACATATAAATTAATTACATACTTTATAAAATTTACTTCCCCTATATATTTACCCTTTAATGCAATACTACCTAATATAAAAATACCAGTAATTATTATTCCAAGGGTTACCTGGGCAAAATACATTTCCCCATTAAATCTTAAAAATTTCTTGGATGATATTTTCATCCTATCCTGTATGTCTTTACTATTAAACTCAGTCATTAAAAGACCGATTATGGCTACATATATAGCTATAATGATATATCCTGTGAAATTGAAGTAAGAATTAAACCAAATACTAACTCCATCATTTACGGGAACATTGGCTGTTTTTATTAGTTCAACATCCACCTTCTCATTTAAGCTAGTTTTTATTTTTTCCAGGTTAAACTTACCATCTTTATAGGTAGCATTTGCAAAGGCTAGAAACTTATTTATTTCATTGCCAATTTGCAAGGGCCCCATTTCCCTATCATCACGAATTATTTCTATGGATCCTTCTTTATTCCTTACTTTCATCTCAAAATCCTCAGCTATTATAATTACTGCGTCTACCGCTTCAAGAAATATCTGTTCATTTATATAATCTATATCATCTTCCATTGGGACTATATTGTTTTTCTCATTTAAATAATCTATTAATCCTTGGGATAATTCACTACTAGGACTATTGTTTACTATGCCTATATCTAGGCTATACTCCATAAAGGCGGTCTCTCTTATATCTGTATTTGCCCCATTTATTATTGACAGTATAAAGAATATAATTGCATAGCCTAGTATTATCCATTTCTGCCTTATCGCTGTCTTTAAGAAATATTTATAAACTGTCATATTGATTCCTCCTTAGAAAAAGATATGAGACTCCCATAAGAGCTAGGGAGTAAGCTCCTAAGAGGATAATTCCCTGACTTAAATCCTTAGCATTTCCTAGCATGTTTATCCTATATAAAGTGTTTGAAACTATAGAAATAGGGTTTATCTTTCCAAGTATGGGAATGTTCTTATCAATTGCCAGCTTTATATCTGGAGACATTAGACCTGACAAAAATGATAAAAATAAAGTCACTGCTATTGAAAACATAGTCTTAAAGCCTTGACTTCTTTTATTAGAAGACCCAATAAATATACCTAAAGAGATACCAAATATGTTTCCTAACAGTATAAACAAACTGCTATACAATAGGTTGGTGATTAATTTCATCTTAAAAACATATTTTAAAAATAATATAAGAAGTATATTGGAAAACAGGTTTATTAATAAGCCAACTATTAAACCAGATATTAAAAGTGTAGACTTCTTTATAGGTGTTAGGTTTATTCTTTCACCTACATTACTTAAATTCGCTTGAATCATAACTGCAGTTTCAATGCCAGGAAATACGCCATAAGTTGATACCATAGCTATTAGAGAATAAAAAATTACTAATAATCCATTTGCATCTTGGCTTCTAGTCATTAGATAATCTACACCAAAATCAAGGTTTCCCATTTGCTCATCTAGAGCAATAGCCTGTTTTATCTGATCTAGGATACTTCTTACAATAGTCTGATTGAGACCAGATCTATCTACTACAAGGTTTAGGTCTTCTTTTATATATCCAGCTATTTCCTCAGATTCTAAACTTTTACTTACATCTTCTTCCGAAATTTCCACTATATTCAATAGCTCTATATCTTCCAATATAAAGTGTACTGGGTTTCCCTTTTCAATCCCTATGTTAATAGTTTCTAGTTGAACATTAGTTATTCCACTGAAGGCTATAAAGAAAAAACTAGCCAATACTATTGGATAAGCCAAGCCCCAAAAAGTAAAGCTTGTGTCCCTGAATAGGATTTTCCCATAATAAATACTATTCCTCCATATCTTTTTCATTTACTCCCTCAGCTCCTTCCCTGTAAGCTCTAAAAATACATCATTTAGGCTAGGAAGCTGGCTATATAATTTTGTATATATTAAATTGTTATCTTTTATAAATTCAAGTAAATTAGATAAATTATTTCTTCCATTTTCAAACTTTATTGTATATTCCCTATTTGAACCTTCTACATCTAATACATGGGATATTCCTCTTAAATTGTCTACTATATCATTTTCCAAATCTTCAAAAGCTACTATTATCTTTTCCTTTGTGCTTATCATAGCTTTTAATTCCTCTACAGTACCAGATACAAGGGATTTTCCCCTATCCATGATTATTATCCGATCACATAACATTTCTGCCTCCTCTAAATAATGGGTAGTATATATAATAGTGCTTCCTTCCCTATTTAACCTTTTAATTCCCTCAAGTATAAAGTTCCTACTTTGGGCATCTACTGCAACAGTTGGTTCATCTAAAAATATCAACTTAGGTTTATGGGCTATACCACAGGCAATATTTAACCTTCTTTTTAAACCACCACTTAATTTCTTGGGATAAAATTTCCTATACTCCTTAAGTCCTACAAAATCTATAGCCTCATCCACGTGTCTTTTCCTACTAGCATTATCATCTATATATAAACCACAAAAGTAATCTATATTTTCTTCTACACTTAGGTTGTCAAAAACAGAAACCTCCTGAGGAACTACACCTATATTTCTTTTTATCTTGTAAGAGTTGGGAGTCATAGTTTCCCCAAATATCTCTATATTCCCCTTATCAAACTTTAGTAGGGATAAAATACAATTTATGGCAGTGGTTTTACCACAGCCATTAGGACCTAGGAGGCCTAATATTTCACCTTGATTTACATCCATGCTAAAATGATCTAGGGCTATTAATTCTTTATATCTCTTCACCAGTTTTTCTGCTTTCACTATCATTTATATCACTCCCTTCTTCTATTAATTATATAATATCAATTAATCATATCTTTAAGTAGTGTAGGGAGTCACCATTCCCTATGACAAATGTCATGTGTCTTGTATTTGTTATCTTTTGAATATATAATTAGATATAAAGCGACTTGTTGTTAGTTGAAGAAAGTGAGTCATTAAAATAAATTCCTCAGCAAGCCCGGAATGACAAGAAGCAGGTGTAACACTGCCCTCCTGAACATGCAGGAGGATCCGTCACTGTCATCCTGAGCTGTCGAAGGATCTTGCTTTAAAACAAACATTGACCGCCATTACACCCCTGTCAATGGCAAACAATAAGCTCAAAGGAGAATGATATGAGAAAACTTATTGAGAAATCTATAATTGCATCTTTTTCCCTATTTATTACATATAAACTTTCCTTAGATGTTGATTTAGTTTTTTATTTTCTAATAGCCATAGTAATATCAATGGCCTTAGACTTATTAACTAATAAAAAACATAAGTATATAATATATATTGGATTTATAGCTTTAGTTTTCTATGACAATACATTTTTATCTTACTTACCTCTTATTTTCTATAATTCATATATGGACTTTAAGCTTTATAGTATATTTTTTCTTTCTTTGATTTTTATAGATTTTAATATTGAAATTTTAGTCTTATCTGTTTTATCCCTATATCTTTCAGAATCTACCAATAGAATAGAAAGTATAATTAGAGAAAGTAGGGGTGTCAGAGATAATCTAAGAGAAGATGCCTTGTATCTTAAAAAGTATAATGACCAACTAGTGATAGACAAGGAAAAAAATATTCATATTGCAATCCTTACTGAGAGAAATAGGATTGCAAGGGAAATCCATGATTCAATAGGCCATACTATTAGCAGTAGTATATTGCAAGTAAAGGCCTTGAAGATAAACTCTGAAGAAGAATTAGAAGAACCCTTAGATTTACTTCAGAACACCTTAAGCAATGGGATGGATAATATTAGAAAGAGTCTTAAAGGTTTAAGGGATGAATCATTAGATTTAAAAAGCAGGATTGAAGTCCTAATAGATGAAGTACCAAATTTAAATATAGGACTTTTATATAATATAGACGATGAATTAGGATATAATCTAAAATTTGATATACTGTCACTTGTAAAAGAAGCCATAACTAACACAGTAAAACATTCAAATGCTACAAGTATAAATATAAGCCTATTTAGTCAACCAAGCTTCTATTCTATAATTATAGAAGACAACGGTGATAGTCTACCTAACTTCGAAAATAAGGGCATAGGCCTTGATTATATGAATGAAACAGCAAATAAATATAATGGATTATTTAATTATAAGTTTGAGGATGGATTTAAAATACATATAACCCTAATGAAAGGAAAATAACTATGAATATTATAATAATAGATGATGATCATTTAGTTGTAAATTCTTTGAAGACAATTGTAAAAGCCAGTGGCATAAATGTCTTAGGAGTAGGTTATAGTGGAAAGGATGCTATTGAATTATTCCGCAAATTTAACCCTGATATAGTACTTATGGATATAAGAATGGGTGGTATGAGTGGAATAGAGGCAACCAGTGAAATCCTTAAGATTGATAAGCATGCTAAGATATTACTTATTACAACATTTCAAGATGATGAATACATTAGAGAGGCCCTATCCCTTGGATGCAAGGGTTATATCCTAAAGCAAAATATAGATAGTATAATTCCTTCGATAAATGCCGTTTATTCGGGAAATATGGTCTTTGATAGTAAGATTGTATCAAGCATACAAAAATATAGGGAACAAGATATTGAGGGAGAATTATCAGATAGGGAATTAGATATACTTACCTTATTAGCAGATGGGCTAAACAACAAAGAAATTGCCAGTTCCCTTTATTTAAGTGAAGGAACTGTTAGAAATTACATATCAAGTATGCTGGATAAACTAGACCTAAGAGATAGGACCCAACTTGCAATTTACTATTATAAATGTAAATTTGGGGTAAGGGAGTAGTATAAAAAAAGAAAAAAGCTAGGGGTATTTTTGTTTAACAAAAATACCCCTAACTGGATTACTGAACAAATAACTTATCTGTCATCCCGAGTGAAAAGAGGGATCTTAAGTGTATTGAAAACACTAGATTCTTCACTAGGCTCTGATAAGTAGGAAACCAAAATCATGATTTTCGATTTTGTGTTCATCACTTAGTTATTTCACCTAATGACAAGCTATGAAACTGTTTACTATTTCAATAGCTTAACTATAGCTTCATAAACTAATTTAGGTGCAACATTGAAGGAATAATCCTTTTCTAGCCTTTCTGTAAACTTATGGGCGTCCTTACCAAAGGGGCCAATGTTTACTACAGGTAGATTTAGCTTTTGCATATCTTCAATTGGTAGTTTATACTTGCTTCCAAATCCAGGCATATTGTTTTTCAAAGAGCTTACAGCATCTTCTTCTCTAGGAGCTGCTGCATAGCTTAGGTCTGATATATATGGATAGAATTTCTTCATCTCTATATTATAATCAGAGTCTATTTCTCCTATAATCTCATTTGCCACATCTAATAATTTTTTCTCTAAAGGTGTTGAACCTTCTACATAAATATGTGGATAATAAGGTGGGGAATAATATACTACAACTACTGGATTTTTATCAGACCACATATTGTGAACTGCTTCTACCATTTTTAATGCAAATATTCTATCATCAACGTCTTCATTATTTAATAATTCTTTTTCTAATTTTTCAGTCAGTTCTTTTAATCCATGGGCATTTTCTGCCTTTACTTTTGCATATAATTCTTCATATGTTATAACTTTAGCTTGCCAAGCTAATCTTTCATGGCGAAAATCATTAGACTTGCAATACTTTTCATATTCTTCATTTAGATTGTCTATTACCGTTTGGAAGGCATCTTTTGTACCCTCTAAAACCCTTGTCATCATTTGGTCCGGAGTACTGCTATGGGTACCAAAGTTAAAATATAAATGACTGGTTTTAGCTGTTTGAACTGAATACTCAACTTTTAAATCCTGTTGCCTTAAAGATATAGGTGGAACAGTTACTTCTCCCTCTGCTTCATCACCATATTTAGTATTGAAGTCAATTTCCATGGTTATGGCTGAGGAAATATGGTTGGGGTCAAGACCCTTGAAAGGATCCCCTGCATGGGCTTCAGAACCAACAATATAAAAGCTTGGCATTAGTTTCCCAACAGTCCCTACATATACATATCTTGTATTATCTCCCTCAAACCTAGGAGCACTGTAATCAGTGTCGATTAAAGCTTGATACTCAAAGCCTTCCTTGTCTGCCAGTTTTGTTAATTCTGGTACAACTGAAAGCATACCTGCTGAATTGGCTTCTTCGTCACATACAGCAGCAAATACAACATTTCCTTCAAGATTTGCTACATCCTCTGAAAGGCTCTCCAGTATAGTCATTAGAGTAGCCACACCACACTTCATATCAAATACTCCACGTCCAAATAGATATTCTCCTGACTCTAAGTCCTTGCGTACATCTTCTGGAATAGATACTTGCTTAAACTTCTCAGCTAATTCTAAAGGACTAGTTGCATAGTCTTCTAAAACCCCATAGTCCGATACACCTACAGTGTCTGTATGTCCTATTAGTATTACAGTTTTCTTACTATTGCCTTTTTCCCCTTTTACAATTGCCACAACACTTTTTCTTTCTAAGGGATCATCTATAGCATAGACATACTTCAGATTTTCAGGATTTTTTTTAAAATAATCCATTGCCTGGAACTTTTCGTATATCCTTTCAGATACATGATTTTCTTCTTTTGTCCCTACAACACCACGAATTTCTGACAACTCTAATGTAAGACTTTCAATCTTTTTACTTAATTCTTTGTACACTTTATCCCTCCTAAAGATGATAATTTTTTCATCTTATGTCATTACTGATTTCTAACCTTAGCCCTTGAGTAATATTTCGGATCACTGAAGAATTCATTTTTCAGCTGATTTACCTCACCGGACAACATAACTAATCCTATCATATTTGGAACTATTATTGTAGCTAGTAGTATATCTAAGAATTTATAAAGGAATTCAATTCCACCAACTACTCCTAATACTATAGAAGCTAGATAAACTACTACCATTACGTTTGAAAATTTACTACCAAATAAAAATTCTGCTTGTGTTTTACCATAATAGGTAATAACTATAATTGTCGACAATACAAATAAAAGTATACTTACAGTTACAAGCCCACCACCAAATGTATTACCGAACATCTGTTGGAAAGCTACTGCTGGCATAGTTGCTGCATCCGCTGCAGGGATTATCTCCCAAACCCCTGAAACTAATATAACTATAGCAGTAATACTACATACTATAAGAGTATCAATAACAATTTCAAAAATTCCCCACATAGATTGGCGTACAGGATGGTCAGTAACTGCTGCAGCATGAGCTATAGGTGCAGTACCCATACCTGCTTCATTTGAGTAAACTCCTCTTGCAGTACCATTTCTTA
>CAZWTU010000077.1:1887-7715 GCA_964637035.1 uncultured Tissierellaceae bacterium | reverse complement strand
TAGGCACTGCCAAATGTATAAGCATCAATTGCATCTGTAAGTTCCATTATCTCATTAGGATAAAATCCCCCTACAGGCTTACCATCCAAGCCAAGTCTAGTCACTGCACAGTAAATATTTGGAAAGGGATTGCAATTCTCTATTGGGGCATCCGTTCCTAGACTTATCGGAACACCTGATTTATATAGGGTGTTAAATGCATAGGAAGTTCCAGCTAACTCCTTGCCAATTCTAGATTCCACAATATGTCTATCGTATTCTAGAAATATTGGTTGAAACATTATAGGAATTTTTAAATCCCTTATCCTTTCCAATTGTTCTTTATTTGTAATTTGACAGTGGACTATTCCATGACGAAGTGGATTTTTCTTATTCTTCATTGTCTTCTCGTAAGCATTTATAACACTTTCTACGGCTCCATCACCAATTGCATGGGTAATTATTGTAATATTATTAGCACTTGCCAAGTCACATAATTCTTGTAATCCTTCATCATTTATGGCAGAAACCCCTTTGTTGCCAGGGTCATCTTTATAATCTGCTAGCATTAGGGCAGTCCTAGCCCCTAGGGAGCCATCTTTAAAGAGCTTAATGACACCTTTTGATAAAAATTTTTCATCATATTTGCCAGTTTTATGTTCAGTTTGTAAATAAGTTTTAAAATCATTTATGTCTTGGAAGTTAAATTGATGACTATATCTTAATTTAAGTTGATTATCATTATAAAGATTGTGAAGAATAGAAAACATGTTTTGATAATTTTTACTGGTAACATCACTGGATTGAACAGATGTAATACCTAGGCTTAAGGCATAATCTTGAGCTTTTAAAAAATCTTCTTTTATATCATGGTCGGTCTTTTTAGGAACAATTGATTGAATTAAGCCTACGGCATTTTCATTAAATATTCCGTTAGGCTTTCCATTACTGTCTAATTCTATAGTTCCTCCACTAACACTTGTATTTTCATCTACACCTAATATTTCTAAAGCCTTAGTATTACCAACAGCTACATGGCAACACACCCTACTAAATACAATAGGGACATCCTTTGATATTTTATCTAAATCAAATCGATTTATTAATCGGCTTTCTCCTTTTATAAAATAATCTTGATTCCATCCCCGGCCATATAGAACTGTTGTATCTTTATTGTTTTCTAGAAATTCTTTTCCTAGGGATATAATATCTGCAATGGATTTAGCCTCTGTCAGATCACATAAATTCATAACATCTCCTATACTTACTAAATGCAAATGACTATCATTAAAGCCAGGCAATACGGTTTTGCCTTTAAGGTCTACTATTTCATCATAATGGTTTTTTAATATTTGTTTATTACTGCCAATTTCCTTGATAATTCCATCTTCAATTAATATGGCTTCTTGGAAATTATCTTTTTCCATATAAATTTTACCCTTGATCAATACTGTTATCATAAGATCATCTCTCCTTAATTCTCCTAATACAATGTTAATATTAATGTATATACTATTAAAGTATATCATTCATCACCATATATTTGTAGACTTTTTACTTTGGATTTAAAAAACAATAGATGGTTGTTTTAACTGGATGCTTTATCAAACAAAAAAGTTTATTAATTTTTATTATTTGGGTTTTTATGAAGAAAGATAATATCAAAAAATTCATATAAGTGCATATATACGTTGTTAAATGGATAAATTAATTAGGATAATAATTTCAAATTTAAAATAAAATAATTTTCTAATAGGAGGTAGAAGTGTGGATATATTATCTAAAGAAGAATATATAAAATTAACAAACACAGAAAATGATTTATGTTTATCACTATATTTACCTACCTTTCGTATGGGACCGGATATTAAACAAAATCCTATACGATTTAAGCAGAGAGTAAGAGAAGCTGAAGATAAATTATATAATTTAAAATTAACCAAATCAGAAGTTGAAGAAATATTGAAACCTGCCAGTGACCTAGTAGATGAAACAATATTTTGGCAAAATCAAACTGAAGGATTGGCAGTATTCATAACTGATGGTCAAATGAATTATTATCATCTTCCATTTGAAGTAAAGGAACAAACTGTTTTATCGACTAAATTTTATACTAAACCACTCCTTACTGTATTTACAGGAGATGAAAACTACTATATATTGGCTCTTAGTCAAAATGAAGTTAGATTATTTGAAGCTTCAAGACATAGGGTAAGTGAAATAAGAATGAAAGACGCACCAAAGAGTGTAGAGGATATGAAGGTAGATGATGATCCAAAGACAAATTTACCAATTCGTATTGCCAATCAGGTAAGTAGTACTTCACTTATCTATAACAAGGTAACACAGGGCCAGGGAGTGGAAAACGAGTTTGATGACAATCAGCTGAATAGGTATTTTAGGGCAATAGATAAATCCCTAAACAAAATCACTAAAAACAACAAAATACCCTTAGTACTTGCAGGAGTAGAGTATTTAATCCCTATATTTAGGGATATAAGTAAATATCCTAATATTGTTGAAGAATACATTAAGGGAAATCCTGAGATATTATATGGAGATGATTTGCATAAAATGTCCTGGGATATAATTGAACCTAAGTTTACAAAAATACAAGAATTAGCCCAAGCTAAATACAATCAGTACAAAGGGCAAAAAAATAAACTATATGCTAACTCTCTTGAAAGCATTATACCTAAGGCCTATAATGGACAGGTAGAAACACTATTTATAGATAAGGATGCTGATAGATGGGGAGAACACGATTTAGAAACAAATAAGATTAAAATATTTAATGATAAGAAATTTGAAGCTGAAGATTTAATAGGCTATGCGTCAACTCTAACGTCCACAAGAGGTGGGACAGTATATGCAGTAGATAAAGAAAAGGTTCCAGATGGAGGAATAGTAGCAGCTATATTAAGGTATTAGAAAAAACAGGATAAAGGAAACTTTATCCTGTTTTTTCTAGAAAATTTATTTCCAAGTAGATATATATTCCATATTTTCATATTTGGGGTAATCATTAAATTTAACCCAACTTCCATCTACACCCTTTTCTCTTAGTGTAGCTTCAAAATGATACTTTGCGATTCCCGCATCCAGTAGTTGAATGTCATATCCTAAATCTTTGGCGTAGTCAGGAGTTCTTTCTAGGTATAGATGGTATAAGTCTCCATCTTTTACTATTCTCCAAGGTTGCTTATTTGAAGCAGAGGGACCTATCCTGACCATTTCTAGTACTTCTTCATATAATCCAAGTTCTTTTCTATTTAAAGGATTTAAATTATCATCAAAGAAAATTTCATTAAAGTCCTTTCGCTGGTCAGACTTAGCTAATTTTCTCATGGCTCTGTCCCTGATAGTCTTCTTTTCAGCTGAGTAGCCAAGAGGGGTTGCACATATAAAGGATTCATCTTCACCCAATCCAGCTTTTTCAGCAAACTGAGACCTATTAAATGTACCACCTAACCAACAAGTTCCAAGATTTAAGGAAGTAGCAAATATAATTATTTTCTCAAATAGATAACCCAGTAGGGTTAAATCATGATTATCATTTTTAACAATCCCACATATATAAGTATTTGCTCCGGTTATTACACCATAGGTACCTACCTTTCCATCTATATTAGAATGAATTATTGGAAACCTATAATTACTATGTTCCCTTTCAATATCTTTTATAAAATCAATTAATTTCTTCATGCTTTCCTCTGATATTTCTTTTTTATCAAAGGTCCTTACTGATGTTCTCTCTTTTATATTTTTCATTTTAATCACCCTATCTTATTATATCCAAATATTAGGGTATGAAACAAGATGGGTAAAAGTAATTCCGGTTGAATCCATAAAAAAATAACCCTAGGAGTCTATATTCCTAGGGCAGTTTCAATCTTACCATCTACTATAATGTCCTAGATCATCTTCCTTGCCTTCATGAATCGTGCCATGAGGGTGTTCTGGTGGGGCATAAATAGAATAAAGTTTAAGTGGAACACAGCCTATATTTATTAGATTATGCCATTTGCCAGCAGGTATCAATATTACATCGTCATCAAAAACTCTTTTTTCAAAACATAAGTTATCAGGGCTATCTCCCATTAGAGTAAGTCCTTGGCCTTCTTCTATACGAATAAATTGATCTACATCTGGATGAACCTCCAGCCCTACATCTTCCCTAGGTTTTATACTCATTAAGGTGAGCTGTAAATATTGTCCTGTCCATAGGGCGGTTCTAAAATTAGTATTTTGATTAGTGGCTTCATTTATATTTACCACATAGGGCTCAGGCCCATGGTCTCTCAAATCTAGGCAATTGCACCAATAATCTTCATAATTATAATAATTGTTCATTTTTATCATCCTTTCATTAGGGTATACACTATACTATATGATTTATATTCCAGATAGGTTCTTTTATAAAGAAATTTATATCAGGTAACCTATGTTACGGAGTATTTTCCCTTAAGAGGGTATAATATATTTAGAATGCTTAATTTTACTATAAACATAAATAATATATAAGAGATACAAAGGGAGGAAACTATGAATAAATATTTTAATATGAAGGACAAGGTATATGATGTAACTGAAGAATATCCAGAGACAATAGACGTATTTGTATCAAGTGGATTTGACCAATTGGGAAATCATGACATGAGAAAGGCAATGGGAAAGACTATTTCCCTGGAAATGGCTTGTAAGAGCAAAAGAATCAATACAGATTTATTTGAGAAAAGATTAATTGAAGTAATTGAACAAAACAGATTTTCCGAAGACAAGGCCTTAATAGATAGACAAGAAACTAAAGATGCAGATATAAAGATAGAAGGAATTCTCCCTTGTCCAGTAAAATTTCCATTAGAAGAAGGTTTTGAGACCTGGTTAGAAAAAGAGAATTTTGATTTTACCTTAGACTATGAACTTAAGGTAGCCTCTGGTGGAGTGGAGTGGATAGAGGATAAAATAAGACTAATAGAAAACGAAGAAGACTTATCGGATTTATTTATGTCAGCAGGCTTTGATTTATTTTTTGATAAGACTTTAATGGGAAGATTTAAAGAAAAAGGAATATTTGAAGATTTAACTGGCTATGAAAAAATGAATAAGGACTTTGATAATGAATCTATAGATTTAAAGGATCCAGATGGACAATACTCTGTTATCGGAGTAGTACCTGCAGTATTCCTTGTAAATAAGGAAGAAATAGGGGATAGAGAAATGCCAGAAACTTGGGAAGATTTATTTAAGCCTGAGTTTGAAGGGGAAGTTTCCCTACCAGTAGGGGATTTTGATTTATTTAATGCAATACTTTTAAATATATATAAAGTATACGGAGAAGAAGGTGTAAGAAAACTAGGTAAATGCTTTATGAGAAACATGCATCCGTCAGAGATGGTAAAATCATATAGAAAAAAAGAAAAACCAACTATAACTATCATGCCATATTTCTTTACAAAGATGATAACAGGAAAAGGTCCAATGGTTCCAGTATGGCCAAAGGATGGTTCCATTATTAGCCCTATATTTTTATTAAGCAAGAATGCTAAAAGAGAAAAGATAAAACCCTTTGTAGATTTTTTTGCATCTAAAGAAGTGGGGGAATTACTTTCAGGGAATGGAAAGTTTCCATCGACTAATCCACAAGTAGATAATGAATTAAATGAAGATCAGAAGTTTATGTGGTTAGGTTGGGATTATATAAATAACCATGATATAGGAAGACTAATAAAGAAATGTGAAAAGATATTTAATGAATCCATTTAGGGGGTAGGTAAACAATGAATTTAATAGTAGTTTCAGGTCCACCTTCATCAGGGAAGACCTCAATAATACTTAAAACCATAGAA
>CAZWTU010000077.1:0-1787 GCA_964637035.1 uncultured Tissierellaceae bacterium | reverse complement strand
ATAAAGGGAGTTTGTGTAATAGATAATTTATCTGGTATAAATACACCAAGGAAAATAGGTCCCTTGTTAAAATCAGCAGATATAGTAGTGATTACAAAGGGAGATATAGTATCCCAGGCAGAAAGAGAAGTATTTGCTTCAAAGGTAAATTCAGTGAATCCTAGGGCAACTACCATGCATATAAATGGGCTTACAGGTCAAGGAGCCTACGAACTCTCTACCCTTTTGTATGACCAAGAGGAAGAAGTAGATTCAGTACAAGGAATGGAACTTAGGTTTCCAATGCCTTCAGCCCTATGTTCATATTGCTTGGGAGAAACAAAAATAGGCCAGGCTTATCAAATGGGAAATGTTAGAAAAATGGAACTAGGTGATGACCATGAATAAATTAACCATAGGACAATTAGAGGAAAAATATCCTTTTGTTGTTAGCTATTTTGAAGAAAACAAATTAGATGTAGAAAATTTTAAGGATAAGACTTTTGAAGAATTTTTAAGTCACTTTAGCGAAGAAGATATAGAAAATTGGGCTATAGATAGGGAAAGATTGACTTTAGGTTTAGAGACCTTCATAGAACAAATGAGAGAATTTCTAGGAATAAAAGAAGACACTAGTGTAAATTCATTGACCATACTTCCCGGAAAAGACAAGTCTGGCAATGATGAGAAATTTGAAGATTTAACTATTCATAAATCTGAAATAATATCCATAGTAGGGCCTACGGGGTCAGGAAAATCTAGGCTCTTGGCAGATATAGAATGGACAGCCATGGGCGATACTCCTACTAAGAGAGGAATATTAATAAATGGGGAAACGCCAGATACAAAATGGAGATTTTCTTCTAACAATAAATTAGTAGCACAACTTTCACAAAATATGAATTTTGTAATGGACTTAACAGTAAGAGAATTTTTAGAGCTTCATGCTGGAAGTAGATTGGTAGAAGATATAGAGGGAGTAATAGAAAAAATAATCTATGCTGCCAATAATTTAGCCGGGGAAAAGTTTGAATTAGATACTCCAGTAACTTCTTTAAGTGGTGGTCAGTCAAGGGCACTAATGATAGCAGATACAGCAATACTTAGTTCATCACCCATAGTACTAATAGATGAAATAGAAAACGCAGGAATAGATAGGAAAAAAGCCTTAGACCTATTAGTATCAAGTGATAAAATAGTATTAATGGCAACCCATGACCCAACCTTAGCACTTATAGCGGACAAACGAATAATCATAAAAAATGGTGGAATCGATAAAGTTTTAGAAACTTCCAAAGAAGAAAAGGAATTATTGATAGAGTTGGAAAAGATGGATAATGTAATTCAAAAGATGAGGACTAGTCTAAGAGAAGGACAACAACTAGAGGGCTTAGGCCAATTGTAAATTGTGAACTGTGAATAATGAAGGTGTAGGGGCGACCTTTGGCAGTCCGAAGAACAATTAATAGATATTTATAAAAGGGAGGAAATAAATATGCACCAAGGTTGTACAGGTAGTTTTGAAAATGGGAAATTGGCAGTAGATAAAATAAGAATGATGGGTTTTAATGAAAATATAATGCCAGTAAAGGCAATGATTAAATGCGTAGAATGCGGTGATGAGTTTGAAATGACTCACTTGGAAACTAAATGTCCACATTGTGGAATGGTTTATGGAGTAACACCTTGTTCAGCAACAGATCCTTCAAAAATAATGGCAGCAGGGAAAGATTATTAAACTATTGAATAAGTAAGGATGAAAATTGAATAATTATTAAAACAAAAGAAAAGGGGCTTGTCATTGTGCA
>CAZWTU010000076.1:0-7761 GCA_964637035.1 uncultured Tissierellaceae bacterium | reverse complement strand
TTAAATTGCCCAGTTTCCGTCTTTAAATACTTGTATCTTTTCTCCACTTTCAGTTTCCCCTATTATATTCATATCTTTAGAACCTATCATAAAGTCAACATGAGTTAAGGAATCATTTACCCCATGTGCTTCAAGGTCTTCATCGGACATTTCAGTCCCATTCTCAATATTAGTTGGATAAGCCTTTCCAAAGGCAAAGTGGCAGCTAGCATTTTCGTCAAATAATGTATTTTTAAATATAATGTTTGCCTTGGATATAGGAGATTCATAGGGAACTAGGGCAACTTCACCTAGATAATTTGCTCCTTCATCTATATCAAATAAATCTTTAAGCACTTCTTTACCTAGCTTGGCATCATAATCTACTACTTTTCCATCCTTAAAAGTAAGTTTAAATTCATCAATTAACTTTCCAGCATAATTTAATGGCTTAGTGCTATAAACTACACCATTAACACCATATTTGTCTGGCATAGTAAAGACTTCTTCTGTAGGCATGTTAGCTACAAAATAAGTTCCTTTGGTGTTGGTAGAACCACCAGAAGCCCATATATGTCCCTTTGGAAGATTTACATGTAAATCAGTCCCATTTGAGGAGGTATAATGTAAAGTCTTAAAAGCTTTTTCATTTAAAATCTTATTTTTTTCCATTAATGTATCTATATGTTCTTCCCATGCTTTAATTGGATCATCTAAATTCATCCTAGTAGCATTGAATATTTCTACCCAAAGTTTATCATAGGCTTGATCCTCAGACAAATCCGGGAATACTCTTTTAGCCCAGGATTTTGTAGGTATGGAAACTACACACCAGGAGTTAAGATCATTCATAGTATATTTTCTAAAATCCTTTAATCCTATAGAAGAAGATTTATTGTTTGCAGCTATTTTCTTAGGATCAATATCTTTTAGCATTTCTGGGTCTTGAGCTGATATAGATAGAAAACCAGCACCCTTTTCCCCATAATATTCTAAACCATCAGCATACCATTTTGGGAAATTTTCAAAAATTTCCATAGGAGCATTTTTATATTTTAATTTTGTAAGAACCTCGTCATTCCAGTTTATATGAACTTCACTAGCCCCTAGTTCATATGCGTTTTTAGCAACAAGCCTTACAAAGTCGGCACCTTCGATAGGAGAATTGATTACTAATGGTTCCCCTTCTTGTAAATTGATACCTACTTCTACACATAGTCTTGCATAATCATTTAACATTGTCTTGAAATCTTTCAAACTATCACCTCATATTAAGTATTTGTCTATAGTTTACAGGAAATAGAGAAAATTGTAAATAGTAGCAAACAAACAAAAAGAAAAAGGACCCTTATCTATAAAATAAGAGCCCCTTTGATTTTAGAATTTCAAATAGGTTTGAAGGTATCCTTATCGTCTTCAATAAGTTGCTTTTCTCCCATTTCAACCAATTTCCTAGTCATGGTTCCACCAACTTTTCCTGTAGTTGTTAAAGTTGAATTTAAATCCTTAGCTATTTCCATTTTCATTTTATCTAAAGCTTCTTTTGCATTAGGATTTAATGGTTTATTTGCCATTTTCATCACCTCAAGTTATAAGATGTGATTATTTTGTCCATTGAGGTAATATATAATACTAAAAATATTGATGACCAATAAAGACTATCTTTATTGGTCATCAATTTCCTAAAAGTCATCTTATAGATTTACATATGAATAGGTTTATCCACGGCACCAAAAGCCGCTTCCATTACTATTTCAGAAGTAGTTGGATGAGCATGAATAGCCTCTGCAATACTATGAACCGTACCTTCTAGTTCCATTACAAGTACAGCTTCTGCAATCATATCTGTAGCATGACTGGCCATAATATGAACACCTAATACTTCTCCATATTTATTATCAGAAATAATCTTAGCAAATCCTACAGTTTCGCCCTCTGCTAAGGCTTTACCATTTGCAGCAACTGGGAACTTACTAACATTTACATCATAGCCTTTTTCCTTAGCTTCTTCTGCTGTCATCCCAACACTAGCTAATTCTGGGAATGTGTATATTCCAGCAGGAACAATATCGTAATTTATAGTTTTATCATTGCCCATAATGTTTTCTGCAGCAATAATACCTTCTGCACTAGCCACGTGGGCTAAGGCATGCTTACCATTTAAGTCACCAATTGCAAAAACCCCATCTATATTAGTTCTTAAATGTTCATCTGTTTTTACAAAACCTTTTTCATCTAATTCTAATCCTAAAGCCTCAAGTCCACCTAAATTAGCTTTAAGTCCAAGAGATATTAAATATTTATCTCCTGTAAAGGATTTTTCTTTGTTCCTATGTTCTATTACTATTTCTTTTTCTGTAATAGACTTAAGGCTGGTACCAGTAATTATATTGATACCATCTTTTTTAAGTTGTCTTTCTAAAGTTTTACCCATTTCCTTTTCTGTACCTGAAAGGATTTGTTTTGATCTTTGTATCAAGGTAACCTTTGAGCCTATAGCGTTAAAGATAGTAGCAAATTCAACTGCTATAACTCCACCACCAATAACTATTAGCTCTTCAGGCATTTCTTCTAATTCAAAAGCGGCCTTACTATTTAAAATTTTTCCAGTTTTCAGGGTATCTTCTAAACCAGAAATTGGAGGCATATATTCTGTAGCACCTGTTGCTAATATTAAATTTTTACCTTTTATAGTTTCACCATTAACTTCAACTTCATTTTTGCTTTTGACTGTAGCCCAACCGTCATAAAGGTCAATCTTGTTTTTCTTGAAAAGACCATTTATTCCTGTTACTAATTTTTTTACTACATCATCTTTCCTAGCAATTAATTTTTTCCAGTCAACAGAAATACTTTCCTCATCAATACCTAAGATTCCAAATTCTTCGCTTCTTTTGATATCTTGGAAGAGTTTAGCAGTCCTTATAAGAGTCTTAGTAGGTATACAACCCCAGTTAAGACATACGCCACCTAGGTTACCATCTTCAACGACTGCAACCTTTGCCCCAAGTTGAGCTGCCTTAATGGCAGCCACATACCCACCAGGGCCTCCACCAATTACAATAACATCATACTTCAAAATATCATCTCCTCTCTCTATGACTTTAATAATAACACTTCTGGGTCATTTAGTAAATCTTTTAATATATTTAGTAGTCTAGCACCACTGGCCCCATCGATTATTCTATGGTCATAGGATAAGGAAAGAGGTAATATTCTTCTTATTACAATTTCTCCATCTATTACGACAGGTCTTTCTTGAATACGGCCAATACCTAAAATGGCAGCTTCAGGATAATTGATAATTGGAATACCAAACATTCCACCAATTGAACCATAATTAGTTACACTAAAGGTTGAACCCCTTAGCTCGCTAAGCTCTAGTTTGTTATCCCTGGCCCTAGTACTTAAATCTTCTATTCCCTTAGCTATATCAACAATACTCATCTTATCCACATCTTCTAAAACTGGAACCATAAGGCCCCTATCAGTATCAGTAGCAATACCTATATTATAATAATGCTTCAATACTAATTCTTTATTTTCCTCATCTAAAGAGGAATTAAAGTTAGGAAGTTGCTTTAGTCCTTGAATAGTGGCTTTAATAATAAATGGTAAGAATGTTAAGTTTATATCTTCCCCTAATTTATCCTTATATTTCTTTCGAAAGTCATATAAATTTGTAACATCAACTTCATCCATTGCAGTAGTATGTGGAATTGTAAATCTAGATTCACTCATTTTTTCTGCAATAGTCTGTCTAATTCTAGAAAGTGGTATTCTTTCTTCTCTTTTATCCTTATTTATTTCAAGAGGTTTTTCAACCTTTTCAATTGTCTTAGATTGTTCAGTTTCTTTACTAGCCAATTTTTCAGCTGCATTTTTTATATCTTCTTTCATAACTCTACCAGCAGAACCACTACCTTCTACTCTTTGAATATCAACACCTAGGTCTTTGGCCAGTTTCCTAGCCACAGGAGTTGCTAATACTTTTTTTGTATCTTTATTACTTCTGTCTATCCCTATTTCAGCTTCATTGCTAGAAGGTATTTCATCAGAAGAAGCAACAACCTCTCCCACCACACCTGCAGTTTCCTCCTCAGCAACTTCTTCTTTTTCATCTAATTTTTGTTTTGTATCATCTTCCTTAATTTCCGGAAGCTCATCTTGACTTTCATCTATTTCAGAAGCTTCAAGATCAATAACTATAAACACATCTCCTACATTAATAGTATCCCCTTCTTCAAACTTTAAATCAGATACTAGACCTGATTTAGCAGCGGGGATTTCAGTAGTCACCTTATCAGTTTCAACTTCAACTAAGGATTGACCCTCATCTACCCTATCCCCCTTTGATACTAACCACTTAGTAAGGGTACCTTCGGCGATACCCTCACCTATATCTGGAAAACGAAATTCAAATTTCATGGATTATCCCTCCTAATTAAAAGCTTACAACTTCCTTAATTTTTTCAGCAATTCTTTCAGGAGATGGTATATAGTGTTTTTCTCCCTTTGGTAATGGGAATATAGTGTCAAATCCCGTGAGTCTAGTTGGTGGGGCTTCTAAATACAAGAAAGCCTTTTCATTTACAATGGCCATCAATTCTCCACCTACACCTAGAGTCTTAGGAGCTTCGTGAACTACTAGTATTCTCCCTGTTTTTTTAACTGATTCAATTATTGCCTTTTCGTCTATAGGTGAAATAGTTCTTAAATCTATTATTTCTGGATCTATATTTTCTTTTCCTATTAATTTAACAGCTTTCTGAACATCAGGTACCATGGCACCCCAAGCCACTATAGTTATATCTTTTCCTTCTTTAACAACTTTAGCCTTTCCAATAGGAAGCTCATAATCCTCCACAGGTACATCTTGCCTAAAGGCCCTATATATTCTCTTTGGTTCAAGGAATAAGACAGGATCTGGATCCCTTATGGCAGCTATTAAAAGTCCCTTTGCATCATAAGGAGTAGAGGGAATAACTACCTTTAAACCAGGTATCTGTGCATATAATGCTTCCGTACTTTCAGAGTGATGCTCCAGTGCCCTTATTCCTCCCCCATATGGTGCACGAATTACCATGGGAACAGTTAAAGCCCCACGAGTTCTATTTCTCATCCTGGAAGCGTGGGATATTATTTGATTGAAGGCTGGATATGAAAAACCCATAAACTGCATTTCAACCACAGGTTTAAGGCCATTAATAGCCATTCCAATACCAGTACCCACTATGGCAGATTCAGCCAAAGGAGTATCAAATGCCCTTTCTACACCAAATTTCTTTTGTAGGCCAACAGTAGCCCGGAAAACTCCACCTTCAAGGCCAACATCTTCACCAAAGACTACAACAGATTCATCACTTTCCATTTCATTCATAAGAGCTTGATTTACAGCTTGAACGATATTTAATTTATTAGTCATTATCCTTACCTCCTTTTAAATAGGATTTATACTCATTTAATTGTTCTTCCAACTTTGGAGGCATAACTTGGTAGTGATATTCAAATATTTCTTCTATTTTTGTGTCGGAATTATTTTCAATTGCTTCAAAAGTTTCTTTAACTTCATTATCTAATTCCTTTCTAGTTTCCTCAACCCAATCCTTATCTATTAAATCTTTTTTTTCAAGATATTTTCTAAGCCTATCTATTGGATCTTTTTTCTTCCATTCTTCTACTTCCGCGTCTTCTCTATATTTAGTAGGGTCATCACTAGTAGTGTGAGCACCTAATCTATAAGTGTAAGCTTCTATAAGAGTAGGACCTCCACCATTTCTAGCCCTATCTACAGCTTCCTTAGTTGCCTTATACATTGCAAATATGTCATTTCCATCTACTAAGATACCAGGCATATTGTAAGCCAAAGCTTTTTGAGCTAAAGTTTCTGTCTTAGTTTGTGTTTTCCTAGGAACTGAAATCGCATATTGATTATTTTGTATAATAAAGACTGTAGGGGCATTAAAGACACTTGCAAAGTTTAAGGCCTCGTGGAAATCCCCAATGGAAGTACCACCATCACCTACATAGGAAACTACAACATCATTTTCTTTCTTTATATTAATAGACATCCCAAGTCCTACTGCATGTTGAAATTGTGAAGCAATAGGAACAGAAACAGGAAGTATCTTTACATCTGGCATGTGACTTCCCCATTCATTACCATACCAATAAAGGTAAATATCCTTTAATTTAGCACCGTGTGTTAACCAAGCACCTAATTCCCTAAAAGCTGGAACCAGCCAATCAGACTTTTCCATGGCAAAGGCACTGCCTACTTGAGCAGCTTCTTGGCCAGTATTTGGTGCGTAAGTCAACATTCTTCCCTGCCTTTGATAGGACAAAGCCCTTTCATCAATTATTCTTGTAAAAAGCATTGTTTTGAATAAATAAAGAAGTTCATCATCTGAAAGATCAGGAAGATCTTCCTTATTTACAAGTTCTCCGTTCTTATCTAAAATTTGATACATCTTATCTTCTATTGTTTTTCCTTCAAGAGGATTGTAATTTTCAAATCTCATAATATTAGCCTCCTTTATTTTATATATAAACTATCAAGTGATAATCGTTATCATCTACACTATATATATATCCCAAATCAGGGAATTCAAACATGGTTGCTTGGCTAAGGAATAATATTTATTATATAAATATAGCTTTGATTTCTAAGAACTCTTCTAAACCAAATGTTCCACCTTCTCGACCTATACCAGATTGCTTATATCCACCAAAGGGTGCCTTATGAAGGGAAGATCCACTGTTTACCATTACCCCACCAGCTTTGATTTTTCCAGCTACTTCCATGGCCTCTAAATCCTCACCAAATACTGCTGAAGATAAACCATATTCTGTGTCATTTGCAATATCAATAGCTTCATCTACACTATCATAGGCAATTACACATAATACTGGACCAAATATTTCACTTTGGGCAATTTCCATATTATTTGTAACATCTGTAAATACAGTGGGTCCCACATAATAACCCTCAGATTCTATAGGAACTTCCCCTATTAAAAGCTTGGCACCTTCTTTAATCCCAACTTCAATATATGATTTTACCTTATCAAATTGCTTTTTAGATGCAAGAGGACCGATTTCAACATTAGAATCTTTTGGATTTCCAAAGCTAAAACTCCTTGTCATCTCAACTATCATTTTTTCAATTTCTTCCTTATCATCCCTAGGAACTAAGAGTCTACTAAGGGCACTACAGGATTGGCCAGTATTCCTATAGATACTGTTTAATGTTTTATTTAAAGCAAGTTTATAATCTGCTCCCTTTAAAATAATAGATGGTGATTTACCGCCTAATTCTAATGCTATTTTCTTTACGCTTTCTAAGGCTAACTTTGAAACTTCAATTCCACCTTCTGTAGAGCCAGTAAAGGATACCATATCTATATCCTTATGACTTGCTAGAACATTTCCAACTTCAGAGCCACGACCTGGTATTAAATTAAATACTCCCTTAGGCAAATCCGATTTATCTATAATTTCAGCCAATTTGTATGCAGATAAAGGGGTATTTTGACTAGGTTTCAATACAATAGTATTACCTGCTAGCAAAGCTGGAGCAAGTTTTTTCAATATCTGTCCCAAAGGATAGTTCCAAGGTGTTAAAGCACCAATAACTCCAATAGCTTCTCTTCTTACAATATAATCTTTATGAAGAGTTTCAAACTTATAATTTCTTGCTAAGGAAATAGTATTTCTAATTTCTTCTAGATAAGGCATTACATGGGCATGTTTTGCAAATTTTTCAGTAGAACCTAACTCAAG
>CAZWTU010000075.1:4823-7882 GCA_964637035.1 uncultured Tissierellaceae bacterium | reverse complement strand
CGAGCACCAGATCTATACGAGCGTAGCGAGTAAATAGATCTGTGTAGCGAGACTATGGAAAATGACCTAACTTGGCGAGCGAAGCGAGGTATAGTAGGTCAAACGTAAGGAGCACCAGATCTATAGGAGCCTAGCGAGTAAATAGATCTGTGTAGCGAGACTACGGGACTTTAAGGTGGTGTAAAGATGAAGATTAAAAATTTAAATAGAACTCCTAAACACATTACTTCCATTGGCGGCCAGGCCTTGATTGAAGGTGTTATGATGCGTGGTCCCAAGGATTTGGCTATAGCTGTTAGAAAGCCAGACAATGAAATTGAATTAAAGGTAGAAAAATTAGATACACTGGGTATGAAATATAAGTTTTTTACCCTGCCTCTTATTAGAGGTGTAGTGGGCTTAGTAGAAGCCATGCTAATTGGGACAAAGGCTTTAATGTATTCTGCGGAATTTTATGATGAAGAGGAAGAAACCGGTCCTCCTAAAATATCTTTTACAGAAAAGATTTTCAAGGACAAGGCAGCAGAGGTAGAAATGGTTGTAGCTGTTATTGTTTCTATATGCTTAGCTCTAGGTATTTTCATGCTACTGCCTACTATTATAACTAACTTCTTTAGAAGATGGGTAAACAGCGCCATAGGCCTAAATTTGCTAGAAGGTCTTGTTAGGATAAGTATATTTCTAATATATGTAGTAGTAGTATCTAAACTTGAGGATATAAGAAGAGTTTTTGAATATCATGGGGCTGAACATAAGACAATTCATTGCTATGAAAATGGCGAAGACCTTACAGTAGACAATGTAAAAAAATATCCAATACTTCATCCAAGATGTGGAACAAGTTTCCTCTTTATGGTAATGATAGTAAGTATATTAGTCCTTGCCTTTTTTGGCTGGCCTAATCCTTTACAAAGATTCTTAGTTAGGATTTTAATGTTCCCTGTTATTGCAGGTATTTCTTATGAAATAAATAAATTTATTGGGAAAAGCAATTCTAAACTTGCCTATTACTTATCTTATCCTGGACTTATGATTCAAAAGCTAGCAACTGTAAAAGAACCTGATGGTTCTCAAATTGAAGTTGCAATAGCTTCACTTGAGGCAGTATTAACAGGCGATAAGCAGGAAGATAAATGGTAGAAATAAATAATTTATTAAGAAAATCGAAAATAGATCTTATGGAATCTATTTTAATACTATCTCATTTGTTAAATGTAGATAAATCATATATCTTCACTTATGGGGACAGGGAAATAGATGACTCCATAGGTGAAGAATTTTTGGGTTTAACGGAGAAAAGAGCCAAAGGATATCCTATACACTATATATTAGGATCTAGGGAATTTATGGGTTTGGATTTTCTCTTGCAAGAAGGAGTGCTGATTCCTAGACCTGATACTGAAACTTTGGTAGACTATATTATAGACCATGTAAAAAAGAGCTATAGGAATAGTAAGATAAATATACTTGATATAGGATTTGGTAGTGGGGCTATATCTTTAAGTTTGGCACATTACTTAAAGGATGCCTTTGTATATGGAATTGATATTAGTGATATTGCATTTAAGATTGCAAATAAAAACAAAGAGAGATTAAATATACTTAATGCAAAATTTTTTCAGGGAGATTTATTTGAAGCCTTAAATGAAGAAGAATATGAAGGGTTTTTTACAATAATCACATCCAATCCTCCCTATATTAAAAGGGATATAATAGATACTTTACAGGTAGAAGTAAAGGATTTTGAACCTAAATTAGCCTTAGATGGGGGACCAGATGGACTTGATTTTTATAGGAGGATAAGCTTTAAGAGTAGAAATTTTCTAAAAAAGGACGGCCTATTAATTTACGAAATAGGATATGATCAGGGACAGTCTGTAAAGGATATCCTCATTCTCAATAATTTTAAAAGAATAGAAATTGTAAGGGATTTGCAGGGGCATGATCGTGTAGTCTTGGGATTTAAATAAGGTAGGTGGTTTATTGAAATTATTACTTCAGTTATTTATTTCATTTTTCAAAATAGGAGCTTTTTCTTTTGGTGGAGGCTATGCTATGCTTCCTCTTATAGAAGATGAAATAATCAAAGTACATGGTTGGCTAAGGACTTCAGAATTTGTAGATATTCTAGCAATTGCTGAGATGACACCAGGGCCTATAGCAGTAAATTCAGCTACTTTTTTAGGTTACAAGGTTGCCGGTATACCTGGTTCTATTGTAGCTACTTTGGCAGTAGTAATACCCTCTTTTATTGTTATGAGTCTAATATTTTACTTTGTTGACAAGTTTAAAAAATCACCCTATGTGGATTGGATTTTCACGGGGATAAGACCCGTTGTATTAGGGCTAATAGCTTCAGCAGCTGTTACTGTAGGAAAAAATGCATTTGTTGATATTAAATCTATATTAATCGCCTTAGGATTATTTTATGGTGTATCTATTAAAAACTTAAATCCTATTATAGGGATTATATTGTGTGGTCTACTTGGTGTAATTCTTTACTAAAGGAGGTAAAGCATGTTATTTGAAATGTTTTTAACGTTTTTAAAAATAGGAGCCTTTACCTTTGGTGGAGGTTATGCTATGATACCTATTATTCAAGACGAAATAGCCACAAAAAGAAAGTGGATGGAAGAAAAAGAATTTATAGATGTAATAGCACTAGCACAAGGTTCCCCAGGAGCTGTAGCCATAAATGCTAGCATTTATGTAGGATACAGAGTCAAGGGAATTCCAGGTGCTCTTGTGGCAACATTAGGGGTTGTATTACCATCCTTTTTTATAATATTATTAATTGCTAAATTCTTTTTCCAGTATAGGGCCCATCCCATAATAGAAAAAGTATTTTTAGGAATCAGACCGGCTATAGTAGCCTTAATAGCCTCAGCAGTATATAAATTGATGAAAAGTGTAAAACTAGGATATGCGGGAATGGCGGTTGCAAGTATTACATTTTTAACTATAGTGTTTTTAGGAATAAATCCTATTTATTTAATATTAATAGCCGCCTTAGGAACTGTAGGATTTAAAAAATATATGAAAAAGAAGAAAAAAGATTA
>CAZWTU010000075.1:2646-4723 GCA_964637035.1 uncultured Tissierellaceae bacterium | reverse complement strand
AAGAGGGAGTGATAATTTGATAGACAAGTTAGTTTCTATTGAAGATAGGTATGAAGAATTAGGTAAACAAGTAATAGATCCTGAAGTAATTAGTAATAGTGAGAATTGGCAAAAATTAATGATAGAACATGCAGGAATAGAGCCTATAGTTTTTAAATATAGGGAATTTATAAAGGTTAGAGAGGAATTAGAGGGGGCCAATGAACTACTTAGGGAAAAACTAGATGATGATATGAATGAACTAGTTAAGGAAGAAATAAAAGAATTAGAAGAAAACCTTGCTACTATTGAAGAAGATCTTATGGTCTTATTGATACCAAAGGACCCAAATGACCATAAAAACGTTATTGTGGAAATTAGGGGTGGAGCTGGAGGAGATGAAGCCGCTCTTTTTGCAGGTGTCCTTTATAGGATGTATTCCAGATATGCTGAGAGAAATAGGTGGAAGACTGAAATATTATCTACTAATGAAATCGGAATAGGTGGATTTAAAGAAGTAATATTTATGATAAAGGGTAAAGGAGCCTATAGTAGGCTTAAATATGAATCTGGAGTACACAGGGTACAAAGGGTTCCTGAAACAGAATCAAGTGGTAGAATTCACACTTCAACAGCTACTGTTGCAGTCCTTCCAGAGGCGGAAGATGTGGATATAGATGTACATGATTATGAATTAAAAATAGATACTTACAGGGCATCAGGTGCAGGTGGCCAGCACGTAAATACTACGGACTCGGCTATTAGGATAACTCATATACCTACAGGCTTAGTTGTATCATGCCAAGATGAAAAAAGTCAAACTAAAAACAAGGCCCAGGCCATGAAGATACTGAAAACTAGACTTTATGACAAAATGCTAAGTGACCAAGCAGCTGAAATAGCAGAGGAAAGAAGGGGTCAAGTAGGTACAGGAGATAGGTCCGAAAGAATTAGAACATACAACTTCCCTCAAGGAAGAGTAACAGATCACAGAATAAACCTAACTCTTCACAGGCTAGGAAGTTTTGTAGACGGAGATCTGGATGAAATGATAGACTCACTAATAACTTCAGCCCAAGCTGAAAATTTGGGGTCATAAAAATTGTAGGGGACGGCTTCCATGCCGTCCCTTTTGTATTCTGGCGTGTTCGAATAAATTTTTAAAACGAGTCTCCAATTCCAAATTTGAAGAAGTATTGCCAAACATAAAAAAATAGAGTTGCAAACTCGCTTCGCTCAGACAGTGCAACTCTATCAATTTTTTTATTTATTGGATACTTCTATTCAAATCTTCCAATGTCGAGTCTTATTTAAAAATTTATTCTTATCCGGTAGAAGGTTGTTTTTTGAACTAATATTAATGAAAATACAGTGCTATTCCCAATAAAAATCCTATGATTACAGATATACTTGAAGTTTTTCCTTTAAAGAGCGACCTGCTTTTAGGTATGAGTTCATCACATATTATATAGAGCATTACGCCTCCAGCCATGGCAAGGGATAGGGCTATCACTTCTGATGATATTGTGCCTAGGTAGGCGCCTAAATATGCTCCTACTCCAGTGGGGACACCAGCTATTAATGCGAATAATATTACCTTCCATTTTTTCATTTTGTTCATACTTAATGGAATAGCGATTGCCATTCCTTCTGGAATATTGTGTAAGAACATGGCTAAAACAAGTACATATCCAAAGTCAGTAACCCCCATAAGTGTAGAACCCAAGGCTAGGCCTTCTGGAAGGTTATGTATTGCAATACTAAGTGCCAATATAATCCCTGTTTTTACATAGCCAGAATAAGATAATTTGTCTAATAAAAGTTCTAATATTATAATAATAAGCACTCCTATAAATACTCCTAAAAACACTGTAAATATTCCCCCTAAATAGAAGGCTTCTGGAAAGAGATGGAAGCTAACTATAAAGAGCATAAACCCTCCTGTTAGTCCTAATAGAAAGCTAGATATTCTATTAGTTTTTTTTATTAATATTCCAAAAATACTACCAAGACCTGTTCCTAATATTCCAACCATTAGCCCAATAAATCCTATATATAATTTACTCAATACAATCACCTCTATTTATAGATATGAAGG
>CAZWTU010000075.1:0-2546 GCA_964637035.1 uncultured Tissierellaceae bacterium | reverse complement strand
GCTCGGAATGACAGGACAGGATAGGATTCCTCGACAATGCTCGGAATGACAAAGCTTTGCTTTGTTGTCATCCTGAGCTTGCCGAAGGATCTTTCTTTTAATCTTTAAATCTTTTGAATTTTAAACTTTCAATTGGCCAATCCCAATTGTCAATTGGTCTCCCTTGTATTATAATGGGATAAAGTAATAAGAATAAGGAGCATACAATGGAAACTAAAATTAGAAGTTTAGATGTAGATAATATAGATCAGGCAATTATAAATGAAGCTGTGGCTATCCTTAAGGCAAGTGGGACTGTTGTCTTTCCTACGGAGACTGTTTATGGCCTTGGGGCTAATGGATTAGATATTGGGGCTGTTGACAAGATATTTAAGGCTAAGGGTAGGCCTAGTGATAATCCTTTAATTCTCCATGTCCACTCTATTTCCCAAGTAAAGGAACTTGTGGAGGAAATCCCGGAAATAGCTAAGACTTGTATGGAAAAATTTTGGCCAGGACCCTTGACTATTTTATTTAAAAAATCTTCTAAGGTCCCAGAAATAATAACCGCTGGCTTAAACACTGTTGCCATTAGAATGCCTGATAATAAAATAGCCTTGGAATTGATAAAAACTGGAAATATGCCAATAGCTGCTCCTTCGGCAAACCTATCAGGAAGACCTAGTCCTACTAGTGCTAAGCATGTAATAGAGGATTTGATGGGAAGGGTAGATATGATAATTGATGGAGCTAGTACAGGAATAGGTATTGAGTCTACAGTCCTGGATTTATCAGGGGATATACCTATGATATTAAGGCCTGGAGCAGTAACTGAGGAAGACTTAAAAAGATTTATAGCTAATATAAGAGTTGACTCTAGTATAATAAGCGAAGATAAATCTATTATTCCAAAATCACCTGGTCAAAAGTACAGACATTATGCTCCTAAAGCAGAAATGCTTGTATTTACTGGGGAAGTTCAGGATATAATTCAAGCTATTAACAAAAAGCTGGGTGAGTATGGTGGAAAAGGTAAAAAGATTGGTATAATGTGTACAGATGAGACAAAAGATTACTATAAGGATGTATTAGCTTTATCCTTAGGAAGTAGAAAAAATCCAGAAACCATAGGCCATAATTTGTTTAATACCCTAAGAATATTAGATGAAAATAATGTTGATATAATATTGGCTGAAGGTATAGAAGTATCAAATATAGGATTTGCTATTATGAATAGGATGATGAAGGCATCTTCAGGAAAAATAATTAAGGTGTAGAGAGGTGAATAAGTGAATATTTTATTTGTATGTACTGGTAATACTTGCAGAAGCCCTATGGCTGAAGGAATATTAAATTCCATGTCAAAGAAAAAGGGCTTGAAAATAAAGGCTAAGTCGGCTGGTATAGCAGCCTTTGATGGGGGTCCTCCAGCAGGAAATGCTGTAAAGGCTATGGAGGAAATAGGTATAGATATTAATGACCACAAATCAACAACCCTTCATAGGGATTTAGTAATGGAGTCAGACTTAATATTAACAATGTCCCAATCCCACAAGCAAGCTATAGTAAGAAACTTCCCAGACTTTAGGGATAAGGTTTTTACATTAATAGAATACACCTATAAGGAAGAGGGAGATATAATAGATCCCTTCGGTGGAAGTTTAAAAACATACCAAGATACAAGAGACGAAATTGCACATTGCATTAAAGAAATTGTAAATGGTGATTTAATAAGGGGCCAGCAAAGCTAGCCCCTACAATTCACGATGTTAAGGTGGCCTATAATCTGTAGGGGCGACCTGTGGTCGCCCCATGGCTGAATAAAAGTAGAAACTCAATAATATAGGAGGTAACAATGATGAAAATTGGAATAGGCAGTGATCATGGTGGTTATGAATTAAAAGAGCATGTAATAGACTACTTTAAAGAACAAGGAATCCAGTATGTTGACTATGGAACAAATTCTGAGGAATCTGTTGATTATCCGGATTATGGTAGGAAAGTAGGAGAAGCCATAAGGAAAAAAGAGGTAGATAGGGGTATAGTAATTTGTGGTACAGGTATTGGTATATCCTTAGCTGCTAATAAAGTTAAGGGAATCAGATGTGCCTTGTGTGGGGATACTTATTCTGCAAGAATGAGTAGGGAACACAATAATGCTAATGCATTGGCACTTGGTGGTAGGGTCTTAGGTAGGGATTTAGCCCTGGAAATAGTTAGTATTTGGTTAAAAACTGATTTTGCCGGCGGAAGGCATGAAAGAAGAGTTAATAAAATTAATGAAATTGAGTGTTAACTTGTGGTATAATGTTTTAAGTAAATAATTAGATTTTGAGAGGAGTTTTTCATATGGCAAAAGTAGTAGTATTTGACCACCCCCTTATAAAACATAAGCTAACATTTATTAGAGATAAAAATACGGGGTCAAAGGAGTTCAGAGAATTAGTAACAGAGGTATCCATGTTAATGGGCTACGAGGTAACTAGAGATTTATCCTTAGAGGATATAGAAATAGAGACACCCTTGCAAAAAATGACATCCCAAGTTATATCTGGTAAAAAGGTAGG
>CAZWTU010000074.1:5964-8110 GCA_964637035.1 uncultured Tissierellaceae bacterium | reverse complement strand
TACTTCCCATTCCATATCCCTTGCTATGTACTTCATTAAATTTATCCGCAAATCCCTGGGCAAATTTATCTAATTGTTCTATGAAGTAGGGGATACCTCTATAGGTGTTTTCCTCTCCATTTCCTGTTAGCATATCCATTAAGCCTTTTAGCTGTCCTGATTTGTAATCTACTTTTCCACCATTTTCCCATAGTATTTCATACTCACTTCCATCCTCACCTTTTATTTCTTCAAATGAGATTTGGTTACTATATATATGGTCTACTATGGATATTCCACCTACTGTTATTCGGTGTTTTCCATCTGGGGATTCATTTACCTTTATAGCTACTATTTTTGCCAGGTCGTCTATTAAAACTTCCCTTCGGTCTCTTAGGTCATTGGCTGGTTTTCCACTTACTTCAGCAGAGTGGATTTGTTTGTTTAGGTTAGTTATTTGTCCAGATAAACTATTTATATTTTTAATTCTTGTTTCTATTTCATGTTTACTTTCTATTCTCATGTTTTCTAATCTTTGTCCAGTTTCATTGATATGCCTTGTAAAGGCCATTGCATTTTCTCGGACTGGCTCTCTAAAAGCTATATCTGCTGGGTTTTTACTCATTTCATCTAAACTTTGATAAAAATCATCCATATATTGCCTAAAGCTTGTGTCTGTTGGCTCTCCCATTAGTTTTTCTATTTCCATTAATTGATTTTTCTTTATTTCCCATTCACCCTTTGGGGCTGATTCGTTCCAATATTTAAAGTCTACAAAGGAGTCCCTTACCCTTCCAACATTATGTATTTCCGTTCCTGTTCCTATAAAACCTATTCCAGGCATATTAAATGGGTTTGTTGCTCTTTGTTCTACTTGCTGTCTTGAATATCCTTTTGTATTGGCATTATCTATATTGTGATTTGTAGTATATAGGCTCCTTTGTGATGCAAGTAGCCCTCTTACTGCAGAATTAAATCCAAAAAACATACTATTACCCCTTTCAGTGGTGAATTTCTACGGAATTACATCCTATTAACTATAGTATCTATCATTTCATCTATGGCGTTGATTACCCTTGAGTTGGCTGCGTATGAATGTTGAAATTTAATCATATCTGCCATTTCCTCATCTAGGGATACAGATGATATTGACTTTCTTCTATCATCTATATTTCTAATTAAAAAGCCTTGGCTATCAGCTATTTCCCTAGAGGCTTTTCTTTCTATTCCTAGGGAAAGTACTAAATCCCTATAATAATCATCAATATTGATAGATTTTTCCCCATCTGTCCCATAGGATTTATATAAATGTTTTTTTCTTATTTCATTTATTTGCTTAGCTATGTCTCCATCACCCTTAGAGCCAGTGCTGGATGCAACTATTTTATTATAATTAGCAAGTTCTGGATTGACCCTAATACTAGCAGCAGCGTCCTTATACCTATCTTTTGGCTCATCATCTTCCCCACCAAAGTTTATTCCAGTAAAGAATTCTTCACCTTGGACGCCCTCTAGGTCTGTACCCTGCTTATGAATATGGTTTATTTCCTCTGCCATTGCTCCTACTAATATATCTAGTCTACTTATATATTCATCTATAGACTTATCTCTTACATCTATATAGCCACCAAGTTCTCCCTTGGCATTTAAATCTATAACCTCATTGGAACTTTCAAAATAAATATGTCCCAGTCCTTTATTATCATTTTCTATATGAATTTTGCTGGTGAAGTTTCCATTTACTAAATCTTGTCCAAATAAGGATACGGTTACTTCCCCATAATTGTTTTCGTACAATTTAACAGGTACTAAGGCTGATAACCTATCTAGCATTGCATTTCTTTCATCCCTAAAGTCATTTGCCCTTACCCTGCTATTTTCTCCTTCTACTACTTTTATGGTCTTATTGAGGCTTGCTATCCCCTCTAATAGATAATTTACTTCATCTACTTTTACGGTTATTTCCTTGTTTAAGTTTTGTTTTATATCACTTAATTGATTTGATATATGGTTTACTGTATCTGAAAAAGCTACAGCTGATTCGTGGACTAGGGCTCTAATAGTTAGTTCACTAGGGTCCTTTGCTAGTTCATTCCAGCTATCCCAGAAATCATCCATTATATTTTGAAGACCACTATTTGTTATTTCGTTAAATACTCCTTCTACA
>CAZWTU010000074.1:1299-5864 GCA_964637035.1 uncultured Tissierellaceae bacterium | reverse complement strand
AAATACTCCTTCTACATCCTCTAATATTTGTGACTTTGCATAGTGGTAACCAAAACTATCTAATTCACCACGAAATTTTGTATCTAAAAATTCATCTCTTATTTGCCTTACTTCCTGTATATTTACACCTGTGCCTACTTGAATATTTCCTAGGCCTATTGTGTTATAAGAATTGTTTGCATGAATTGCAGATTGTCTTACATAGTTTTTATTGTTGGCATTAGATAGGTTATGTGAAATTGTATCTAATGATCTTCTTGATGCCATCAGTCCAGTTACGGATGTATATAATCCTCCAAAGCTCATATTTACACCTTCCTATCGAAAATACTCTTTCCCTTAGCCTGTGCCTTTCCTTGTCCCTTTTCATTGCCGTAGTTTTGCTCTACTGGAACACTGGTTATTAAGTTCATATTAAAATCTATCCAATCTAGGTTTTCCCTTATTAAATCGTTATTTAATTTATTTCTTATGGCCAAGTCTTCAAATATTCCTGTCATTTTATCCTTTATACCTATTAATTCACTAGTATCTTCTGATTCTGCCAATCGATTTATGACCTCAGAAATAGGGGTGTCCTTACCTACACCCCAGTTATCTAAAAGCTTTGTTCTTGCATTTTCTATTATTCCCATGTTATTTATTAGTTTTTCTTCTCTTCTAGTTAGTTTTTCCAATTCTTCAATATTGTTATCCACTATATAATCTGTTTTTTCCAATGAGACCTCCAATAGGTCCTCTATGGTTTTTAATAATTCTTTTAATATTATTTCTAATTCTTCTTTAAAAGTCATCATTATCACCAACCATTAAATTCTTTTGTTGAAACTTATATCGTCAAGAATCTTCTCTGCAATTTTTTGTCCGTTTATTTGGTATGTCCCTGCATTAACTTCTTGTTTGATCTTATCTACTTTTTCTGTCCTAACCTCTTTTACATCTTTAATCTTTGACAATGCAAATTGGACTTCTTTAGCTTCATTGGATATATCAATTTGGTCTTCTTTAGCTTTTGTTTGACCCTTAGGTTTATTTATCCCCTTGTTTTTGTTATATAGTTGATGGACATTGTTAATATTATTAATTCTCATAAAAAACACCCCATTTACCTTAGTATATATATTATCGGTTAAATAGGGTCTTTCTTTAGTTTTATATTAAATTTTTATTTTCTATTTCTATCTTCTACCTCTATTTTTGTCTAAATATCTAAATTTCGCATCGCTTTTAGGAGTACTTTGGTTTTTGCTTTTACCAAAATCAACAACTCCTCTCAATTCCCTTTCAAGTTCTGATGTACACCTATCACAAAATCTTCCTGTTGTAATACTTACTCCACATCTTTCACATTCTAGGATTAGGTTGCCCCCTTCGCCTATTTCAAGTCTTCCTTCTCTTAAAAATATTATTATCTTGTCTATATCTACTTCCGTGGCTTCATGGACCTCTGAAATATTAGCTCCAGGATGTTCATAGATATAGTCCTTGACCGTTTTGAAATCTACCTCTGCTTTTTTTCTACAGCTATGGCATGTAGAAAATCCATCATAATTATATATTTGTCCACAGCTTTTGCAATTTCTTATATTCATAGTTCCACATCCTTTAATTTATTTTACTTGATGTTATGGCTAGACCTATGATTTCCCTAGCTCCAGCTTCCTTAAGGACTCTAGAACATTCATCCATTGTTCCACCTGTTGTTATTATATCATCTATTAAAAGAATCCTTAAACCATTTATCGGCTTCTTATCCTTAATCTTAAATGAATGTCTCAAGTTTTCTATTCTTTCTAATTTATTTGAATGACTTTGGTCTCCTGTGTTTTTAATTTTAACTAGATCTTTTACTAAAGGCTTGTCTAGTTTTTTTGATAGATATTTTCCTAAGAGTTCTGCTTGATTATACCCTCTTAAGGCTTCTTTTCTCCTGTACATAGGCACGAATGCTATTTTATCTATTTTTATATGACTCTTGTAATATGTATTTAAAATTATTTCTCCAAAAGGTCTATATAAATAGTTTTTCCCATTAAATTTATAATTTCTAATCCTATCCCTCACAAACCTATTATAGATGAGTGAAAAATATATTTTTTCTATATAATCGGAATCAATTGATATTTCCCTATCTACTATTTCTAAATTATTATAGCAAGTTTTGCATATAAACTTATCTACATCTATATTTCTTTCCTTACACATAAGGCAAGTATTATTCCTAGGAAAAATTAATTCATTAAGAGATTTAAGCATCTTATCACTCCAATTTTTAGGTTAATTCATAAAAACAGAGACATAATTTCTAATTTTTTTATCTAAGGCTGAATACCTTCTTCTTATCCTATTGTTTGCTATCATCATATGTAAATATTTCTCTTGCCCTACTAATACTACTAGTTTTTCTGCCCTAGTTATTGCAGTGTATAGCAAGTTTCTAGTCATTAGCATAGGTGGACCCCAGCTAATTGGCATGACTATTACTGGAAACTCTGACCCTTGAGATTTGTGGACTGTTGTTGCATAAGCTAATTTCAATTCGTCTAATTGGGTAAAATCATATTCTACAATTTTTTCATCATCAAATAAGACTTTAAGAAACCTATCTTCATTATCAATATCTAATATATAGCCAAAATCTCCATTGAAAACTCCTTGACCATTATTTACTTCAAAGCCCTCCCTAAATACCCTCCATTCTATAGTGTAATTGTTTTTCATTTGCATTACCTTGTCTCCAACCCTAAATAATTCATCTCCAATTTGTTTTTCAGCCTTAGTAATATCCTTGGGATTTAAGCTTTCTTGCAAGTGTTTATTTAAGGAATTAGTTCCCACATCTCCTTTTTTCATAGGTGTTAATACATGGATATCTTTTAAATTATCTACTTGGTAAAAATTGGGCAAGCGGTCTTTACAAAGTGATAGGATAGTAGCCAAGGTATCCTCCTTATTAGGGCTGTGTATAAAGAAAAAATCCCTGTTTTTTTCATTTAGGATTGGCTTTTCACCTTTATTTACCTTATGGGCATTTAGGACTATCATACTTTCCTCTGACTGCCTAAAAATTTCATCTAAAATAACTACCTTGATTACACCTGACCCAATAATATCATTTAACACATTTCCTGCTCCTACTGAAGGAAGTTGGTCTATGTCTCCTACTAGCACTACCCTAGTGCCTGGATTTAAGGCTTTTAGGAGGGAATTCATAAGGAGTATATCTATCATGGAAGCTTCATCAATTATTATAAGATCTGAATCTATTGGTGCATCTTCATCCTTGCCAAAGGCCATTTCTGTACCCTCATCCATAAATGAATATTCCAACAACCTATGTATGGTTCTAGCTTCCACTCCTGTGGTTTCAGTCATTCTTTTGGCGGCCCTGCCTGTAGGTGCTGCTAATTGTACTGAAAGCTGTAGTTTTTCACATATTTTAATTATTCCATTTATAATAGTAGTTTTACCAGTACCTGGACCTCCTGTAATGACTACCAATCCATTTTCCAAGGCTTCCTTTATTCCTAATCTTTGCTTGTCTGCAAACTTTATATTTTCTTCTTCCTCTATTATCTCTATTTCTTTTTCTATATCTATTTGGTTTTCCTTTAATTTAACTTGAGATAATTCTATAAGTTTTCTACTAACATTGTTTTCCGCCACATGGAAGGGTGTATAATATATAAGCCTATCTTCCCCATCATTTATGCCATGGATAATTCCTCTTAGGCTTAGGTTTCTTATGCCTTCTTCTATTAATTCATCTTTTACATTTAAAAGTTTTGTCGTGCCTTCTACTACTTCCTCTTGGGGTAAGTAGCAATGTCCATTTCCTGCTGCGGACATAATTATGTACCTGATTCCTGCTTCTATTCTATAAGGTGATTCTTTGTCCACACCCATTTTTTCCGATATTTTGTCAGCAGTCCTAAACCCTATTCCATAAATATCTTCTGATAATTTATAGGGGTTTTGACTAATTATTCCTATGGTTTCTTTGCCGTATTTTTTATAGATTTTTATACCATGATTTACCCCTATATTATATTGCTGAAGAAATACCATAGTATCCCTTAATTCTCTTTGTTGTCCATAGGCCTCTACTATTTTTTCCAGCTTTTTATCCCCAATGCCACGTATGTTTTTTAACTTTTCTGGATTGTATTGTATTATTTCCAAGGAATCCAGGCCAAATTCATCTACTATTCTTTTAGCAGTCTTAGGTCCAACATGGGGTATAAGCCCTGAAGCAAGATAGGATTCTATTCCCTTTAAGGTTGATGGGACTAAGGTTTCTATGCTTTTAAAATTTAGCTGCTCACCATAGGTAGGATGATAGATCCAGTCCCCCTCTACCCTTACAGATTCCTCTAAATTAATAATAGCAGCATTCCCCACTATAGTAACCATTCCATCTGATGTATTCAACCTTGCTACTGTATAACCATTAGATTCATTGCGGAAAACAATATCCTCTATAGTACCTTCCATACTTAGCACCTTTTATCACCTACTTACCTTCTAGTATTTATCTTATATTGTGGATATAGTATATCAATTAT
>CAZWTU010000074.1:0-1199 GCA_964637035.1 uncultured Tissierellaceae bacterium | reverse complement strand
TGTCATTCCGAGCTTGTCGAGGAATCTTTGCTTTAGGCAGACAGACCTGTCTGCCCTACAAAGTTTACTCCTTCAATAAATCTACCTTGTCTGTTTTTTCCCAAGTTAAATCTAAGTCTTCCCTTCCAAAATGTCCGTAAGATGCTAATTGTGCATATATTGGTCTTTTTAGGTCTAGATTTTTTATTATAGCTGCTGGTCTTAGGTCAAAATGTTTATTTATTTTTTCCTTAATCTCTTCATTTGAAATTTTACCAGTTCCAAAAGTATCTACATATATTGATAAGGGTTTCGAAACTCCTATGGCATAGGCTAATCCTATTTCACATTTGTCTGCTAAACCTGCAGCCACTATATTCTTAGCTACATATCTGGCTGCGTAGGCTGCTGACCTGTCTACCTTTGTTGGATCCTTGCCTGAGAAAGCTCCTCCCCCATGTCTGCCATATCCTCCATAGGTGTCTACTATTATCTTTCTCCCAGTAAGGCCTGCATCACCCATAGGTCCACCTATTACAAATCTTCCTGTAGGATTTACATAGAATTTTGTATCTTCATCTAATAAATCCTCTGGAACTATTTTCCTTATTACATGTTGAATTATATCCTTTTTTATAGTTTCTAAATCCACATTTTCCTTGTGTTGGGTAGATACAAGCACATTTTCTATTCTAATAGGTCTATCTCCCTCATATTCTACTGTTACTTGGGTTTTTCCGTCTGGTCTTAAATATTTTAAAGTTCCATCTTTTCTTACATCAGCTAGTCTCTTGGCTAATTTGTGAGCTAGGGATATAGGCAAAGGCATTAGGTCTTTTGTTTCATTGCAAGCATAGCCAAACATCATCCCCTGGTCTCCAGCTCCTATACTGTCGAATTCGTCTTCTGAGGCCTTATCAACACCTTGAGCTATATCTGGAGATTGTTCATTAATAGCTGTAAGAACTGAACAAGTATCTGCATCAAATCCATATTTTGCCCTTGTATATCCTATTTTTCTTACAGTATCCCTAACAATTTTTTGTATATCTACATAGCATTTAGTAGTTATCTCACCTACTACTAATACCATCCCTGTAGTTACAGTTGTTTCACATGCTACCCTTGCTTCTGGATCCTTTGCCAATATAGCATCTAGTATTGAATCTGATATTTGATCACATACCTTGTCTGGATGCCCTTCTGTTACTGATTCAGAA
>CAZWTU010000073.1:0-8121 GCA_964637035.1 uncultured Tissierellaceae bacterium | reverse complement strand
CAAGTTCAGTAGAAACAGGAACAATAATTGGAACAGCATCAAGCATTATAGAAAAGGCATACGGCCCAGAAGCTCCTCTAGTAGAAAGCTTTAAAACTTCTGGATCAGTAGATGATATGATAATGCTAAAGAATAATGGAACAGACTTTACAATAAAAGTCGGAACAAATAAGATCAACCTTTATGAGTATTCAATAGGCGGAAGTGATTCTTGGGTACCTTTAACTACAGCAGAACAATTTACTGTCGCAGGAACCTCAATTCTGATTAGAGCGAAAGAAACAGACACTCATAAAGCAGGGGAAGCGACAAAAGTAATATTAACAACCGGTGGTTATGTCTTTAATAGTAATACAGGCACAATAATAAATTATGCTGCGGCAACGACAGAGATAATTATTCCATCTAGCATTACAATTGATGAGGCTGATGTTAATGTTACAAAAATAGATGCTGAAGCCTTTAAAGGAAAGGAGTTAACTTCTGTTGTAATACCAGACACGATACAAAGCATAGGCTATCAAGCTTTTATGAACAATGAACTAACATCTATTGTAATACCAACCTCAGTAACATTTGTAAATACACAAGCTTTTGAAAAAAATAAATTAATAGAAGTGACAATACCTGATTCGGTTAATCAAATAGGAAGTCAAGCATTTTTGTATAATGGTCCAAACCAAAATAGCGATAACATTACAACAACATCACCAGATTTCGTAGGAACTTGGAAAGTAGTAGAAGTCGAAGGTAGCTATGTATGGCAAAAACAATCATAATAACTAACATCAAACGCTAAGTTCACAAACTAAATAAGCACCAAATCAACCTCCGCAGGCAGAGTAGCTAAACAATCCTCACTTGCGGAGGTTTTCTCTTTGGCGGTGTTTCCTTGGAGGGGGCATGTGGAGACGGTAGTCTTGATGTCAAAGATTGAAGAATAGTTGAACAGAGAAAGCTTATAAATAAAGGGTTTTCAGGCGTTGAGTCTTGTTTTCGGCAGTTTTGCAATTTTATTGAAAATACTAGCCGTTTCGGCTAGGTACAAACATGAAAAAACTTGATATACTTACTATATATAATAAAAATATAATTAATAGGAATATTTAAAAGCCATAAAGTTATAAAGGAGGAAAAACTAATGAAGAAAAGAGTTTTAAGTTTATTTTTGATTATTATTTTATTGATTACGGCGTTCCCATTAGAAGGATTGGCAGCAAGTGGTTCCCATTATTTCGATTCATCTGGCAATTTGCAGACTGCATCAAATGTAAAAGAAATCACGGAGACTACAAATGAATTAACTACAGGATGGTATCTAGTCAATAGTGATGTGGAAAGAACTGAGTCTATAATTGTGACAGGGGATGTACACCTGATTTTGGCTGACGAATCCACACTTACAGTAACAGGCGATAACAATAAAGCAGCAGTCAACGTGTCTGAGGGGAATAGCTTGACTATTTATGGTCAAGAAAAACATACAGGCAAATTGATTGCTAATAGTGGATATAGATGGGGTGTTAAAGATAAAGAGAACCACTATAACGTTGCAGCAATCGGTGGAGGGGAATATGAAAATTGCGGAACAATAACCATCAACGGTGGGCAAATCGTGGCAGAGGGTACTTCTAATGGTGCTGGTATCGGAGGAGGTTACATGGGTCATTGCGGTGTGATTACCATCAATGGCGGTGAAGTGACAGCTTCTTGCCTAACAAAAGAGGCCATAGGTAGAGGTGCAGGTATTGGTAGTGGTGAAAATGCTGGATACGTAAAGGGTACTTATAAGCAAGGAAAGAATGCTGGTAGTATTATTATTAATGGAGGTATAGTTAATGCTAGTGGCGACATGGGAGCTGGCATAGGAGGCGGATATAAAAGTGATGGTGGAAATATAGAGATAAATGGTGGAATTGTAAATGCTATTAGTTATGGTTTTAGAGAAGCCGGATATAAAAGTAGTGGTAGTGGGGCCGGTATAGGTGGCGGTTGTAGCCAAAGAACAATGAGCTCATCCAAGGAGCCTTTGTTAGGGAGTGGGGGAAATATAAAGATTACAGCTGGTACAGTAACAGCCAAAGGCGATTATGGAGGAGCAGGTATCGGAGGCGGTGGCTTTGATATTTTGGAAGATAAGGACAAAGTAGGTGCCAGTGGTGGCAATATTATTATTAGTGGTGGTAGAGTAATTGCCACATCTAAAACATATGGCGCTGGTATAGGCGGGGGACAAAGAGGGGATGGTGGAAATGTAAAAATCTCCAATGGTGTAGTATTTGCTCAAGGATATAAAGACGTAGGTGGCGGTTATCCAAATGAAGATGGTCAGTTGACAATATCAGGAGATACTGTCTTGTTTCTTAAGAATAACAATAGTGTTGAGGTAGATACAATTACACATGAGCATAAGACTTTTTCTAGTCCTACACTTGTTAAAGATTATGATCTTCCTGCATCTTGGGACAAGGAGTTTGGAGCATGGTTGCCTGAAGGACCACTTGTGAAGAAAGATGCTACTTTGAAGGGTATTTCCATAGCAATGGATAGTGGAGGTGGAGGTAAAATTAAATTTGCCGCATCTTTAAATCCAGCATTTGATCCAAGTATAAAAACATATAATGTTGTAAAAAAAGACAATACTAGAATACAAATTATTATGGATAAAGGGGTTAAAGGACAAACTGCAATAGCTACTATGGAAGGAAAGCCTTATCCTATAGTTGATAAAGCTGATAGATTTGAGACAGATATATATTACTTCACTGAACCAAACTCTGAATTTATTGTGACAGTAAAATCAAAAGATGGCTCCAATACAGAAACATATAAAATCATCATTACAAATGAAGAAAAATTGACAGGTAAAGTTACAATCTCTGGGAAAGAGGAATTTGGGGAATTTCTTACAGCAAGGGTTAGTGACACTAATAATACTGGCACATTAAGTTATTTATGGACAAGAAGTAGCGGTGTAGGAGATATTACTACTGGTAATACTTATTATGTAGATGAAAGATTTGATGCAGGTAATATTATTACTTGTAAAGTCACAAGTTCTGTACAAACAGGAAGTATAAGTGCTTCTACTGGTAGAATATTAGATTCTTCAGATGATAAAGGAATAGTTGAAAGTGAAAAAGATGAAACAAACAAAGATATAACAATCCGTGTATCATCAGTAGCTAAAGAAAAACTAAACCTAAGGCAAAAAGAGTCTATAGGAGATAATACAGTTTATGAAATATTAGTTACTTGTGGCTGAGAGCTATTAAAAGACTTTAAGGAAAATATTAAAGTGAGTTTACCATATACACCAAAAAAAGATGAAAATCTTCAAGGAATAGTAGTATATTCTGTAGATACAAAAGGTCATCATAAAGTAATTAGAAATGGAATTTATGATAGGAAATCTAAGGCTGTTAAATTTACAACAAACAATTTGTCCTATTTTGTTATAAAGAATAATTATGTTAATTTTAATGATATTGAAGATAAACATTGGGCTAAGCCAGCAATAGACTTTGCAGCAGCAAGAGAGTTAGTAAAGGGTGTTGGTAATAATAAATATAATCCTAGTAAGGCATTAACTAGGGCGGAATTAGTGCAAATGATTCAAAATGTAATTCGCATACCAGCTGCTAATAAAGATACTATTAAATATACAGATGTTAAATCAATGGATTGGTTCTATAGTCCAATTATGTCATTAAAGTCAGCTGGTTTACTAGAAGGGATAAAAGTGGATGGTAATAAATTCAATCCTAATCAAGCTATTACAAGGGAAGAAATGTCTTTGATATTGGCAAATACAGCAGTATATATGAAGGCGGATATTTCAGGAGAAAAAATTGATTTAACAAAGTTCAAAGACTACAAAGATATTAATAAAAACTATATAGATCAAATTACTATTTCGATGAAACTTGGACTTTTGAATAAAGAAGGAAGAGGTAATGGAATATTTGCACCAAAAGCTAGCACAACAAGGGCAGAAGCAGCCCAGGTACAAATAAACTTATTTGAAGCTTTAAATTTATTTGATTAGTAAAATGATACTAAAACAGATTATATTTTCAAAGTAACAACAAATAAGGAGGAAAAAATTATGGTAACAAAGAAAAAACTATTGTCTCTGATTATGGTGGTTCTCATTATTTTAGGGAGTTTGCCAATGGCAAGTATACTTGCTGAGGAAGTTCTTCAGCCTTTAGAAACAACTAATCCTTCATTAGAAGTTACTAAGACAGCAGATAAGAGAGAGTTTTTAAAAGTTGGAGAAACGATTACTTACACATATATAGTAAAAAATACAGGAAACGTAAATATAAGTGGACCATTTCTAGTTACAGATACAAAAATAGACACTATAGACACAAGTTCAGCACCAGAAAATTTAGAACCAGGTGAAGAATTTTCACTAATAGGAACATATAAGGTAAATCAAGAGGATATTATTGAGGCACATATATATAATCGGGTTGATGTAATTGGTATTTTAAAAATGCCTCATGGTGAAGAACGTGTAGTAGATTGGGATGATACTGCAGTTCATTTAGGTCCTTCACTAAAAATTGAAAAATCAGCAGATAAGAAAGAATTTTCAGCTATAGGAGAAAAAATTACTTACAATTACACAGTAACTCACATAGGGCATGAAGAAACACTATATGGGTCAACAAATGGTCCTGCCCCTGGAGTATTCGTATTAAATGATGATAAAATAGGAGAAATAAGTACGGAAAATATAAATTCATTAGAAAGTGGTGAGTCTTTTACATTAACAGGAGAATATATAGTGAGTCAAGAGGATATAGATGCAGGATTTGTAAGAAATAAAGTAAAAGTACAAGGCTCCTATTTAGATTTTCCTAATGATCCTATAGAAAGTGAAACTGAATTAACAATACCTGCAAAGAAAAAAGTAATACCAGAAGATGACTATAAAGAAAATCCTTCCTTAGAACTTAAAAAAACAGCAGATAAAGAAGATTTTTCAAAAATAGGAGAGAAAATTACTTATAGCTATCTTATAAGAAATGCTGGAAATACACTAGTAAGAGGAGATTTCTATGGTTCAGAAGATCAATCATTTAGACTGGAAGACAATAAAATAGGCAAGATTGATACAAGTTTAAAACCAATTGAATTAGAACCAGGCAAATCTTTCATAGTAACAGCAGAATATAAAGTAGTTCAAAGTGACATTGATGAAGGAAAAGTAACAAATATAGCAAAGGTAACAGGTATATCTGGCAATGATTATTTAGAAGATGTAGATAGCCTAACTATACTTGCTAAGAAAAAAGTTGAGCCAGAGAAACCAGTGGAACCACCAATCGAAGATAAATTAAATATGGAAGATCATTTTCAATATATTACAGGATATCCAGATAATACAGTTAGGCCAGATGGACTTATAACAAGAGAAGAAGTTGCAGCAGTATTTTATAGGTTACTAGCAGATGACTATAGGGAAAGTATAAAAACCAGTGAACATAATTTTAAAGATATAAAAGAGGGAAGATGGTCAGCCCAAGCTATTGCTACCCTATCTAATGCTAAGATTATCCTAGGATATGAAGATAATAGTTTCAGACCAGGAAATAGTATTACAAGAGCAGAAGTTGCTACAATAGCTTCCAGGTTTGATAATTTGACCCCATTTACAAGCAATGAATTCTCAGACATAGAAAATCATTGGGCAAATAAATGTATTAACTCAGCAGCAAAAAAAGGTTGGATTAATGGTAATCCAGACGGAACTTTTAAACCAAATCAATATATTAAAAGGGCAGAATTTGTAACATTAGTTAACAATGTATTAAATAGAAGAGTTAAGAAAGAAAATATTTTACCAAATGCAAAACAGTTTTCCGACTTACTTGAAACAAAATGGTACTATGCATCAATGCAAGAAGCAATAAATAGTCACCATTATATTAGAAAGGAAGATGGTTTTGAAGAATGGACAGAAATCTACTATCCGAAAATGGATATGTAAATTTTAAAAAAGAAATTTGAAAAATTAAATATCTAAAGACAAAGAAACCTTCAAAGCTAGAAAGTAATTAATTAAGATTACTAAAGCTATTTTGAAGGTTTCTTATTTTATCAAAAAAACTAGCCGTTTCGGCTAGGTTCAAAAGCTATAATAATTGATATAATTAAAATATCTTGAGTTTTGCAGCAAAATCAAAGAATAAAGGCTCATAACCATTGTATTTACAATGATTATGAGCCTTTGGTAATTACAGAAAGATGTAGTTCTACACCTATTATTTTTTGGAATTTGCTATTAGGTTTTTAATATCAATTTGTCTCCAGAATCTTTTAGTAAAATCGGTATTTAAAATATCTGAGAAAGCCTTGGTTACATCATTTGCATAATCTAACATGTAATAATTTTCATCAAGATAAGTTACACTTAAATTTTTAATAGAATCAATTAATTGAGAAATACTAAACTTGTAATTAGTTTCTTTTTCTAATAATCTAATAAAAATTAATGCTAAAAAACAAATGAAGAAATGTGCCTCAATATGATCTTTTTTTCTAACATAAACAGGTCTGGACTTTAGCTGACTTTTGGTAATTTTAAAGCTTTCTTCAATTTTCCAAAGGCCTTTGTATCGTTCAATAATTTCTTTATCAGGCATATTTAATTCACTGCTAACAATTAAATAATAGCCATCATATTTTTCTTCTTCAATAATTTTTTCATTATCAATATACAAATAATCAGCCTTCTTTAAAATCTCACCAGTTTCTTTATCCAAGTATTCATCTTTAATATACTTGTAGGCTCCTTTATTTAGACTAGCTTTCTTTAATTGAATTAATTTATTAGCTTTGTCTAAAACCTTTTGTCTATCTTTTCTAGCCTTTCTAGCATATTTCTCAGAATAAAAGACAACCTGTTTTTGTTCAATCTCAACCTGAACCTTTTTTCCTTCAACATTAGTAACCCATATAGAAGTAGTAACAACCCTTGATTTAAACTTATACTCATCTCCCATATCATTGTAGGCTTTCTCATTTAAAACATAATCTTTAACCTCTTTAGTGGCTCCTCTAACAGATTTAGAATATATATATCCATTTTTATGAATAACATTGTAAGCAATATTTTCTCCTGAATTCATGCCTTTATCAGCAACAACAATAACTCTGCCTAAATTAAAATCATTTTTTAATTCATCAAGAACAGGCATTAAAGTATTACAATCATTAGTATTACCTTCAAATAACTTAAAAGAAATAGGAATACCTTCATCATCCATTAACAAGCCCACTTGAACTATAGGATTAGGTCTATGCTCCTTAGAAACCCCTTTCTTTCTAAAATCATCTTCATCAGATTCAAAATAATAATTAGTAACATCATAAAAAACATTATTAAGATTTCTACCGTATTCACACCTAATATATTCATGAATATGTAAAATTAAATCTTTCTTATATTTGTAAAAATAAGCTAAAGACCTATAAACATCATCAATTGAGAAGTTGGAATCCATGAAATAATTCCCTAACAATTCAGTAGATTTCTTTTTAGAGCAAGGCTCCATTATTCTTAAAAAAACTAAAGCTTGTAAAATCTTATTCAATGAAAAATCAATGTTTAAGCTTTGCTGCTTATTATCTAAAAAAGAATCAATCTTTAACTTATGATAAATATAGCTTAAAACAACAAAACCAAAGTTTTTTCTTAAGATTTCATTATCTTTAACAGATTCTAATCTATCAAAAGAAAACTCTAAAGGAGCATTGGCAAGATTTTCCTCTTCAGTCATTTCTTTAGCTAAGTTTTTAAAATGTTCAATTGGATCATCATAAATATCTTCAAACTCATCTAAAAAACCAATACTTTTAACAGCGCGTTGTTTATTCTTTTTAGTAACTGGATCTCTAAATCCTCTAACAATAGACAAGTAAATCCGACCATTAGGCCGTTTATCTCTTTTCAAAAACATAATTATCACCCATGTATATTATACCATAGAACTATGTAGAACGTCAACAATAAATATTAAATTTGACAAAATAATATCCTTTAACTAGCAGAGTCAAAGGATTACGTTAATGTTATATGTATTTTTCACTGCAGAACTAAGGAAA
>CAZWTU010000072.1:0-8235 GCA_964637035.1 uncultured Tissierellaceae bacterium | reverse complement strand
AGGGAAAAAAATAGAAGAGAAAACAATATTAGAAGCTATAGATCTACTAAAGAAGTCCATGGAGGAAAGATTAGAGGGAAGATCTACATTACCATATAAAAGTGAAGCTATCAAAACAATTTTAAGAGAAACTTTAGAATCAAGTGTAAAGTTAAAAAATGGGGTGAAATCATGAAGGATATAAGCATAAGAGTAAACGGTGAAAAAAGGGACCTATCTATAAATGAAAGTTCCAGATTATTAGATCTATTAAGAGATGATCTAGGGCTTACGGGAACTAAAGAGGGTTGTGGAGAAGGTGAATGTGGGGCTTGTACAGTTATTATGGATGGTGAAACAGTGAACTCTTGTATGGTAATGGCTTTCCAAGCCCATGGCAGTGATATAACCACCATAGAGGGTTTGGAAAAGGATGGAAAGCCTCATCCAGTACAAAAAGCTTATATAGATGTTGGAGCCGTTCAATGTGGTTTTTGTATTCCTGGGATGGTTTTATCCACTAAGGCTTTATTGGATAAAAATCCAAGTCCAGATAGGGATGAAATAAGAGAGGGACTTTCAGGAAATCTGTGTAGATGTACTGGTTATAATAAAATGCTAGATGCTACAGAAAAAGCTATGAAATATATAAAGGAGGAATAAAGATGGACTTGAAAGTAGTAGGAAAAGACATTATAAGAGTAGATGCCTATTCTAAGGTTACTGGGAAAGCTTTATATCCTTCAGACATATACATGGATGGAATGGTTTATGGAAAAACCTTGAGATCCACAAAGGCTCATGCTTATATAGGTTTGGATATTAGTGAGGCAGAAAAAGTAAAGGGCCTAATAAAAATATTTACTCACAAAGATCTATTCCACAATTATCACGGTGTAGTTCTTAGGGACCAAGAGGTTTTTATTAGCAAAAAAGTAAGACGTATAGGAGACCCTATAGCCCTAGTAGTGGGAGAAACAGAAAAAGCTTGTAAGGAAGGATTAGAAAAAATAAAAGTAGACTATGAGGAAATAGAAGGTGTATTTGATCCTATAGAAGCTATGAAGAAGGATGCTCCACAAGTTCATGATGAATCAAATGTAGTTTACCATTATAAGCTTAGAACAGGAGATTTAGAAGAGGGATACAAAAATTCTCATGTAATAGCTGAAAACACATATAAGGTTAATATGGCAGAACATGCCTTTCTTCAGCCAGAGGCAGGAATATCATATATAGATGAAGATGGGACCTTAGCAGTGGTAGTAGCTACCCAGTATCCTCATTATGATAGAGAAGAAATAGGGGGAGCTTTGGGTATAGACCATGATAAGGTAAAGGTTATTAATGCAAATGTAGGTGGAGCTTTTGGTGGTAGGGAAGATATATCTTTACAAATTCATTTGGCTTTAGCAGCATATACATTAAAAAGGCCAGTAAAAATAATATATGATAGAGAAGAATCCTTTTTGGCCCATGCTAAGAGACATCCCATGGTTATGAAGTATAAAACAGGGGCAGACGAAAATGGTATTTTACAAGTAATGGAAGCTGAAATAATAGGTGATACGGGAGCTTATGCATCCTGGGTAATAAATGTTATGAGAAAAGTAGGGGTCCATGCTACAGGTCCTTATAGTATTCCTAATGTAAAGGTAGACACTTATGGAGTATATACAAATAATCCCTATGCTGGTGCTATGAGAGGATTTGGTGCAACTCAAGCACCAATAGCCTATGAACAGCAAATGGATATATTAGCTGAAAAATTAAATATGGATCCAATAGAGTTTAGAATGAAAAACATATTCCGTAAAGGATCTAAAACCGCAACAGGTCAAGTACTTTTAGAATCAGTAGCCCTTGACAAATGTTTAGAAAGTGTAAATAAAAAATTTAGAGAATTTGATCTATCAAAGGAGGGATAAAGATGAAAAAAAGAGGCAAGGGAATAGGAATTTCTTATTATGGAACAGGGTATGGAAATGGTTTTCCAGATATATCTAAGGCAAGAATAGAATTATTAGAAGATGGAAAAATAGGATTATATGTAGGGGCAACAGAGGTGGGACAAGGAGCTAAAACAGCCCTAGCACAAATAGCTGCTGAAAACCTCTCTATAGATGTAGGAGATATTAATTTTATAAGTGAAGATACCTCTCTTATGCCGGATGCTGGAACTGCAGCGGCTAGTAGACAGACTTATAATACAGGAAACGCTATAAGATTAGCCTGTGAAAACCTTAAACTAGAGCTATTTGAAAAGGCAAGAATAGAATTAGGATTAAATGCTATAACAGGGTTTACCCTAGATAATGGGAGTATATTTTTAAACTTTTTTCCATCTAAAACAATATCCTTTAAAGAATTAGGTGAAAAATATAAAGGGGACAACACCATAGAAGCTGAGGGGATTTTTACAGCTCAAACAGTAGAGATGGATCCCGAAACCGGTCAAGGAGCACCATATTTCCCTTATACCTATAATGCCTGTGCAGTATTACTTGAAGTGGATACAAATACTGGTATAATAGAGGTATTAGAGGCAAGTTTTGCCCAGGATGTAGGTAGGGCAATTAATCCTAATCTTATAGAGGGTCAAATGGATGGAGGCTTTGCCATGGCACTAGGTTATACACTATTTGAAGACTTGGACTTAGATAAGGGGGCTATGAAAAACAGGAAACTTTCAAAATATTTGATACCAACAGCCATGGACATGATAGATATTGAAAATATTATAGTAGAAGATCCAGAATCAACTGCTCCCTATGGTGCAAAGGGTATAGGAGAACCAGTTATGATACCAGTAGGCCCTGCCATATTAAATGCAATATATGATGCTATAGGAATTAGAATTACCGAATTGCCAGTTACCCCTGAGCGATTATTTAAAGCAATAGAGTCTCATAAGGGAAATTGATAAAATACAGGAGGTAAACAATGAAAAGGGTAGATAAAAATAAAATCGCAGCATTTTTTATTGTACTTATCGTCATATTAGTTAATCTTATAGGTTATATATATATGCCTAATATATCTTTGAAGATAATTCTAATAGTCTTAACTTCCATATCTTTAGTATTTATAATGTCAAAACTTCAAAACAAAGGTCAATTAGAGAAGATTGTAAAATATGTTTCACATATAAATGATTTAGATTTTAATGCATCTGAAATAGAGGGAATTCCTTTGGAGGCAAAGGAAAAGATATTAGAAGTATATAAAGTAATAAGAGGGAATTTAAAAACTCAAGTAGAAATATCTACTGAGATATTTAATATATGTGAAGAATTGGCTCAGTCCACTTTAGAAAGCGTAAAAAGTGCGGAGCTTATTTCTGCTTCCATAGATATTGCGGATAACAATATAGTAGAGCAAAGTGAAATGTTAAAGCTCACTAACGAATTAGCAGATGAAATATATTCATCTATGGAAAATATAGAAAAGGATGTAGATACTAAAATTGACTTTATATCCAATTCCATTACTACAGCTCAAAATGGCATAAAGTCCATAGATGATATAGAAAATAGAATAAATAATTCTAAAAGCATGGTGGAGGAAAGCACAACTAAAATAATAGAATTAAGCAATTATTTTGATGAAGTTGTAGGATTTGTAGATTTAATCAATAAAATATCAAATCAAACAAAGATGCTATCCTTAAATGCTTCAATTGAGGCAGCTAGGGCAGGAGAAGAAGGAAAGGGCTTTGCCATAGTAGCTATGGAAGTTGGCAAACTAGCGGGGGAAACAGAAGCTGTATCTAAAAAAATAGAAGCAGTAATAAAGAATCTTACTCTTGAAATTGCCCATATATCAAAAAACATGGGGGAAGAAATGAAATATATGGAAGAAAACGCCCATGTAGTAGAAAGGACAAATAAGGAATTTGCATCTATAATAGATACATTAAATATAGGCAAAGAAAGTTTAGAAGAAATAAATGGTCACACTAGAGAAAATACCAGACTAATAGAAGATATAAATATAAATATTGAAAGAATATCTGAATTTTCTCAAGAAACTGCTTCACAAATGGTGGCCACAACAGACCAAACATTGGAACAATACAATAGATCTATAGAGTTAAATGATGTTGCTGAAAACATAACAGACCATGTCCACAATATGCAACAATTCGTAGTAGGAAAAGTAATGGAAGAAAAAATGTTAAGACAAGCTCACCAGGTAAAGGATTACTTTTTAAAGACCCAGGGTGTAAACCAAGAAATGCTAGAAGAATTTATAAAGTCAATACAAGCAGATGTTATATATATAACTGACTCTTCAGGGAAAGTAGAATATACCAATGTAGAACTGGCAAAAGGAATAAATTTATATGAAATAGAACCTACCTTTACTCAACTTAGACAAGGAAAGAAGGATTATATAGTGACACCTATTAAAAAGAGAGCAGAAGATGATAAGTTATTCAAGTTTCTAACCATTATTGATGACAATGGAAGACTTTACGATGTTGGCTTAGGATTATATTCTCTTATAAAAAACATATAAATGAAGATATGCAAAGCATTACAATTAGATGTGAATAAAAGGTCACTTATCTCTTTTGTTGGTGGAGGCGGTAAAACAACTACAATTTTTGAATTGGCGGATGAGCTAATTAAAGCTAACAAAAAAGTTCTTATATCTACTACGACTAAGGTATTTAATCCGGAAAAAGGCCAATATGATCATTATTTTTTACAGGATATAGATGAGGACTTTACTCCCTTAGGAGCGACTATTACAATTTTAGGGAAATCTGTAATAGATGGAAAATTGGAAGGCCTTTCTCCTGAGAATATAGACCAAATATTAGATAGAAAGATATTTGACTTTATACTAATAGAAGCAGATGGGTCTAAGAGAAAGCCAATCAAAGCTCCAGCTTTTCATGAGCCTATAATACCTAGAAGGACTACACTAACCCTAGGGATAATAGGTTTAGATTGCTTGAATAAACCTATGGATGGAAACACAGTCCATAGACCAGAATTGCTTAAAAAATTACCTGGGAATGAAAAAATAAAGATAATAAATGAAGATGTAATCGTAAATTTAGTTCTAGCTAAAGATGGTATTTTTAAAGGGAGTAAAGGAAAAGAACTTTTATTATTAAATAAGGTAGATGAAGAAATAAGAATTGAAAGAGCTAGGATGATAGGAGATAGATTAAAATCAAAAGGCTTTACTAATATAATAATAGGAGATATAAAGAAGAAAGTATTTTATTAGTAGAGGAATAGGAGACGGAAATGATTACAGGAATTATATTTGCTTCAGGATTTTCTAGGAGAATGGGTGAGGATAAATTACTTTTAGAAGTGGAAGGGGAAAAAATAATAGAAAGGGTTGTAAGGGCATCTATTAAGTCCAATTTGGATGAGTTAATCCTAGTGTATAGAAAAGAGGAAATAAGAGAAATTGGAGAGAAATACGGCCTTAGGACTGTATATAATCCTAGGGCAGCTAGGGGACAGTCAGAATCTATGAAACTTGGCATAAAAAACACATGCAAGGGGAATTCCTATATGTTTATAGTAGGAGATCAACCCTATATTAGTGAAGATTTAATAAATAAATTAATCTATGAATACAAAGACTCCCAATCATCAATTTTAATTCCCTATTATAATGGGAAAAGAGGGATGCCTATGATTATGTCGGATATATATAAAGATGAATTATTAAATGTAGTAGGAGATAAAGGTGGAAGAGATATAGTTAAAAAATATCCCCATAATTTACATAAGTTAGATATAACTGAAGAAAAGTTAGGCATAGATGTAGACACTATAGAAGATCTAAGGAGGGTTTAAATTGGGACCAGTTATTATTAGAGGTGGTGGTGATATTGCCACAGGTATAGGACACAGACTTTTTAAGGCAGGATTTAAAGTTATAATTCTTGATATAGAAAACCCTTTAGCTATCAGAAGAAAAGTAAGCTTTTGCCAAGCCATGTACAGTGGTGAAATAGAAATAGAAGGGGTTAAAGGAGTTTTGTCAAAGGATATAAATCAAGTATATATCAATCTTGAAAAGGGATATATACCTGTCTATATAGATCCAGAAGGAAAGCTTATAAAAGAAATTAAGCCATTAGCAGTAGTGGATGGAATATTAGCTAAGAGAAATTTGGGTACAAACAGAGATATGGCACCTATTACAATTGGTGTTGGACCTGGTTTTGAAGTAGGGAAAGATGTAGATCTTGTAGTTGAAACTAGTAGGGGGCATTTTTTAGGCAGGGTAATAGACCAAGGATCATCAATTAAAAATACAGGTATACCAGGAAGTATTATGGGCTATACAGAGGAAAGGGTTATCAGGGCAAAGGCTAATGGAATAATGGAAAATTACTTTAGTATAGGGGATAAGATAAATCAAGGAGAAATAGTATGTAAAACAGGAGAAGTGGAAGTAGAGGCTAAAATTACAGGAGTAGTAAGAGGCCTACTAAAGAATGGACTTAATGTAAAAGAGGGATTAAAGATAGGCGACATAGATCCCCGCGGCATAGTAGAGTATGCAAGTACAATATCCGAGAAAGCTAGAGCAGTAGGTGGAGGAGTACTAGAGGCTATAATGTATTTAAGAAAAGAGAGGGGACTTTAAATGGCAGATATATCAGTAATAAAGAAAGCACTAAATGAAGTTGATAAAGGAAAAGAATTGGCTATAATAACTATAACAAAGGCTGAGGGTTCTGCTCCAAGGGGAGTAGGGACTACAATGGCAGTCTTAGAAGATGGATCAATTATAGGAACAATTGGTGGAGGAGCTTTTGAAAATCGTGCTATAGAACTGGGTATAGAAGCAATAAAGGAGGGAAAGAGTAAATCTGTAGATTTTCCACTAAGTACAGAGGGTGTAGAAATGATTTGCGGTGGAGCCGTAGAAATATTTATAGATGTATATGCTTCTAAGGATAAACTATTAATCGTAGGAGCAGGCCATGTAGGGCATGCCATTTATAAAGCAGCTTCTTTGTTAGACTTTGACATAGTGGTTTTTGATGATAGGGAAGAGTTTTTAAATAAAGAAAGATTTCCTTTAGCGAAAGAATTAGTTTTAGGTATAAGTAATGAAGAGTTAAAAAAATATCAAGTAAATGAAAAAACTTATATAGTAATTGTATCTAGAAGCCATGAATTTGATGAAGAAAGTTTAGAAGAAGTAGTTAATTCAGATGCGAAATATATTGGAACTATGGGAAGTAAAAATAAAGTTATAACCATATTAAGGAATTTAATAGAAAAAGGTTGCAAGAAGGAAAATTTGGATAGGGTATATGCTCCCATAGGATTAGATATTGCAAGTGGAAAGCCAGAGGAAATTGCAATAAGTATTATATCTGAAATCCTATTAGTAAAGAATAATGGTAATCTTAAACATATGAAAAGCACTGTAGAAAGGAAGTCTTTGTAGAAGACTAACAAAGACTCTTAGAACTCTTTATGATAAAATAATGGCAGTAATGCGAGAATATCATGAGGGGGGAATAAATATGGATAAAAAACAGTATATTTTAGCAGTTCCAAATTTTAGTGACGGAAGAAGAAAAGATGTAATAGAAGCTATTACAGGTCAAATAAAAAATCGTGAAGGTGTAAAGTTGGTAAGTGTAGAACCAGAGCATGATTTCAATAGAACTGTAGTAACTATATTAGGAGAACCAGAGCCACTTAAAGAGGCACTTATTGCAATGGCAGGCAAATCTTATGAATTAATAGACATGAGAGAGCAAAAAGGTTCCCATCCAAGAATAGGTGGACAAGATACAATACCACTATTTCCATTTAGAAATATTACCTTAGATGAATGTAAAAAATTAGCAGAAGAAATAGGCAAGGAACTTTATGAAAAATTTGAAGTGCCAATATTTTTTTCAGGAGAAAATGGAAGAACTGAGGAAAAAAAATCAATCTCCTATATAAGAAAAGGACAATATGAAGGATTAAAAGAATTATTAGAGGATAAAGATCACCCAGATTACGAGTATAGACGCCCTGACTTATCAAAAGATGGTAAGTTAAGTCCCAAGTATGGAGCTACAATAGTATCAGCTGATATGGAAGGATTAACGGCTTATAATGTATTTTTAGCAACTGAGGATGTGTCTATAGCTAAAAAAATAGCAAAGGCTGTGAGAGGACCAAGTGGTGGATTTTCTACCATAAGATCAGTAGGTATCAAATTCCCAGAAAGAGAAGGAGTAGTAGTATCTATGAACTTATTTGACTG
>CAZWTU010000071.1:0-8284 GCA_964637035.1 uncultured Tissierellaceae bacterium | reverse complement strand
TTTCATACCTGCCTTGTAATCCAAACCTACACAATCTGTATGAAGCTTATTTACTTTTTCCATATGATCCTTTTGTTCCTTAGTTAATTTTTCAATTCCTTTTATCATTTCTTCAGCTCCTTTTTAATTTTTAGAGTTCTTCAAATATATCAGAAAAAAGTTCTTCCATAGGTCTATTAAAAAATATTTCTGCCCTTTTTGCAACTCTAATACTTGGATTCCTTGTCTTAGCCTCTATTTTATAATAATAATCTTCTGATATATTAAGATTTTCAGCTACTTCTTTGACAGTGTAATTACTTTCTTCTCTTGCTTTTTTCAATACCTCTCTCACTGAACTCACTCCTTAATCTTATTATACTATACTATTTGTCCAATTGTCAATACATATATTAGACAAATAGTATAAGTGTATTTAATTATATATTTATTTGTTATAATAAACATGAGGTGATACATATGACTTTTGGTAATATATTAATAAATCTTAGAGAGGGAAATAACTTATCTAGAAAAGACTTAACAGAAATCTTGGATATTCCATATGCTAATCTTTCAAAGTATGAAACTAATGAGAGGTTTCCACCTCAAGATGTGCTATTCAAAATAGCCGATTATTTTGATGTGTCAATAGATTATTTATTAGGGAGAAGTAAGATATTAAGAATCCTTCCAGTTCCTGATCTTCTTTTTAAAATTAGTGAGAAGTATAACATTGATTATGTAGAGTTAATGAATTTAGCAGGTTATGTAGAAAAAGAAAATACAAAAACGGAAGTATCTGATTATATAGGTGTTGAAGAATGGATTAATAATCTATTAGATTATAATAGGAGCCTACAAATTACTAAAGCAATAATGAATTTATCATCAGATAGTCAAGAGGATTTAGTAAAGTGGTTAGAATTATTACAACTTAGAGATAAAGAAAAAGATAGCTAATAAGGCTATCTTTCTTGTTCTTCTTCTGTAACTTCAACTAAAACATAATTCTTAATTCCAATATTCCACTGATACCTTAAAATAATATTAGTTAAATCTTCTCTTAACTCTTCATTATCAGTATTAGTTAAATCTCCATCTTCACTATCATCTAAATTTAATTCTTTATGAATTTCTTTAAATTTAAATCCAAAAGCAGTTAACCTTTTTCTATGAAGTCCATAATCTAAAGTTTTAACCACTTCATCAGTTAAATTTTCTTGAATATTCCCTTTATCATCTCTAATTAAAAAATCTTCTGCCTTAACTGTATATTTTGCAGTTTCTGCTACAGCCTTTCCAAATCCTTTATTATCATCTTCTTTTATTCTTCTAACATCAACTATTGGAGTATAATCTACTTTCAAACAAGATTTCCAAAGGCTTGTCCAATTCTCTTGGGATAAATAGTATTTTGGGTCATTAAAATAGCTATTATTAACTCCTAATATTAAATGAAAGTGAGGATGATATGTATCGTCCTTTTTATTATAAGTAATCTCCAAACTCCTAAAATAACCTTTAACTGCTTGTTTAAATGCTTTTCTTTCTGATAATTTATTAAACGATTTTGTCATTAAATCTAAAATATCTCTTAAATCTTCCCCATTACAGTTTTTGACAGTTAAAGTTAAAAAAATATATTTATAATTATAGTTTTTGTCTACATGATCCATAACTTTAGATACTTGTCCAAATACTTTTAAAGACCTTCTCCATGAACACATAGGACATAACCTCACTTTACAAAAATTTGCTCTAGTTAACTTTAAATCACTAGCAATAGTTAATCTAAATTCTAAAAAAGTAGAACAATCTAAAACTCTATAATACTTATTAGAACCGATTCTTTTATAACTAGCTGCTAAATCTAAATTACTTTCTTTTCTTTCCTTCCAATTGTTGTCCTTACCATTCTTTGTATCTTGTAAAACTTCTAAATTTATGTTATCATTGTAGTACAATTTAATCAGTCCTTTCTACTAAACCAGTAAGGACATAAAAAAGAATACAAATATCCCTGTTGGTTTTTTAATCTAGTCAATTAAAATTATAACACAGGGATATTTTTCTGTCCAATAAAAAATATGCTAAAAAACAATGTAATTTAATCACAAAACATTGACAATATCAGGCTTATAAGTAAATAATGATAAATCGCAGTTATTTCTATAGTATCAAGATAAGAAAGAACACAAAACAAAAAACAAAAAAAAGCACCTTTTCAGGTGTTTTTTTATCTTTCTAAATCCAATTGTTGTTCTAAATTCATTTCTAATATTTCTTGATTAACCTCTTCAAGGTAATCATCAAAATCTTTTTCTAATCCTTTTTCCTGAATATAATTTTTATAATCTTCATTTTCTGAATTTACATTACTTCTATTTTTTAAAAGACCATGTAAATATGCTGGGTTATTTTCTTCTACTACCTTTTGATAATCTTCTAATTGCGTTACTAAACCTTTTATACTTTTTATATTATCTATTTCTAATTTTAAAGACCCTATCTTATTTTTTAAAGTTTTTTCAGTATTTAAACTATTATCTATATCTTTTTTAATATTACGATAACTTTCATTAAATATTTCTATAAGTAGATGTAATTCAATTTGTTTTTGTTGATTGCCATTATCTTCTTTAAATTCTAATCCTTGCCCTTTTGCTAACTCCATCATTCTTTCCTTCAAGGCTTCACCCTCTAAGGGATTTAAAGGGGTTGTAGGCAAATCTTTATTATTATCCTTATCAATATCACCTAAAACCTTTAAAACTCCTTTAAATCCATTTATAGCATTGTCAAAATGCTCATTTATTTCCTTCTCTACCTTTTTTCTTAATTCAGGGAAATTCTTATTAAAATTATTAATCATCTTGTTTTTTTTCTCAATATCTATATCTAACTCTTTTATCTTCTCTTCTTTAAATTCCTGAGTAGTTAAATGTTTTTTATCACTACCTTCTTGACCTCGTTTTAATTTAAACCCTTCTTTTTGAATGTATTTAGGATATTCTTCTTGTATAGCCAATAACTCTTTTCTATTAAATAATCTTTTAGCAGATAACTTATTCTCTATAACTGGAACTAATGATAGGTGCATATGAGGAGTGGCTTCATCAAGATGAATCATAGCAGATACAATTTTATCCTCTCCATACCTGTCTTTAAAAAATTCATAAGACTTTTTAAAAAACTGATCTTGTTCCTCCTGCGATAAATTTTCAAAGAAACTTTTATCAGAAGTAACAATAAAATTACACATTCTTACTGCATCTTTCCTAATTTTTCTATTTGTGATTACATTTTTCTTAATAATTTCATCAACTTTTTTATTATAATTAATATTTTCTTGATTGTGTAGGTCATAATTTAAATGGGACTTTTCTTTATTAATATCAGGGTTAGTTTTACTTTCCCTTTCCCTTTGGTTGTGAAATTGAATTCCCTTTAAATCATAGCTTTTAAATTTCTGCATATGAACAACTGCATAATTTTTCATGAAATTCCTCCTTTCAATTATTAAGAAAATTACTCCTTTAATCTATTTCTAATTGTTCCTTCAGATACTCCTAATTCTCTTGCAATTTCTGAATTACTTTTACCAGCACCATATTTCCATAATAATATTTGGTCTTTATCTAGTTCGATTTTTGGTCTACCATTAGAATTTTTAAAAGGCTTTTTCTTAGGTTCATTTTTAAACAACCTTCTTAATCTACTTAACATCATAGCCACCCCCATATGCTCGTAATAACTTGATATTTCAATCGTTGTGAATATAAGGTATTATAGTCCAACCCCAGAGCTAGCAATTTTTCTTTTTCAATATCCATTGTTTTATCTAAAAATAACAAAAATTCAAAGTCAAAACCATACTTTACATGGCACAGTAGCTTAATCGGTTGCTACTTCCATGTAAAGTATAGCACACTATACTTCATAAATGAAGTGTGTGTTTTTTTCTTGCGAAAAAAAGCAAAGTCAAAAGCAAATTAGTCCAAAACTTTATTACTAAAGTTTCCGTTCATTTTTAATAAAGCAAGGTAGTATTTTTTAAGAAAACCACTTAAAAAATCTCCACCTTGCTTTATTAAATTTCATCTGCTTTATAAAAAATAGGCGAAGGTGAAAAAGATATAAATTAAAATTACTCTTTCACTTCGCCATGAATATTTTAGCAGATGAAACCATTCTCTAGGTTTAATTATAATAAATAATAATTATAGGCTCTGGTTCTAAAGATATTTTATTTTAAGATATACCCTCTTTCCCAGAATGGGAAGGAGGGTATATCTATTTTTATTTAACCTAAAGGTTTTGATTCCACCATCTATCAACTTTACTAGGTACTGCTTTATAATCATCCAATACAGAACCTTGGATATTCATATATTCATTTTTATTTATATATAAATGTCCTGCTGGTGTCCATACATCAATTACTCTAGTGTACATTGTATATTTATCATTTGGATACCAAAGTGGAGTAAAGTGTACTCTTTGTTCAAAAGTTGAAAATCTATTCTTTTTAAGTGTAAATTCTAAATCTCTAACCCTTTCTGATAATCTTAGATAACCCTTGTACTTATATTCTGGTAGATAAGTTATATTATTTCCTTGCTTAGCTACTGCATTAGAACCATTGGAATTAAGCCTTATTCTAGTATCTAAATTCCAACCATAACCAGACTTCATAGTCCATTCATTGTAATATCTTGTAGCCGTTGGTACTTTTTCATCTGGTTTAAATGTCATATCATGATTATTCATGCTTATGGATGCAGAGTAATGATTTTGGTAAAATACCCACCATCCATCATCATACCAATATCCTGAATCTTCACCAGTAGAAATCCAAATCCAATTTTCTTGCCACCATGCTGACCATACTGACCACTCATTGTAGGTTTCATTTGGTATGTTAGGATGATTAACCATTTCAAACCAAGAAGGTTTTTCTATAACTTTACCAGTCTTGGGGTCTCTTGCCCTTGGGTCTGGTGGTTCATATGCGTCCAAATCGACTACACGAAGTTTTTGAGTGCTACTTGACTGTACTCTACCCTTAGATGCCACTGCTTCAACTGTGACTGTTTTAGGGTCTTTCGGAGTATGCCATTTAACCCATACCACTTGACTACCACCCTCAGGTAATACAAATTCTTGTCTATGTTTTCTTACTCCATCAATATAAAAATCTACATATCCAGGACTATCTGGATTTATTTCATAATCTGATTCTACCCAAAATGAAGTTACTACATCTGTATCAGTTCTATAATCTCCTATGTCAATATTTCTAAGTGTTATATTTTTACCTGGTGGATCTTCTTCCTCTGGTGGGTCTTCAGGATGCCTTTCACCTGGCCTAAGTATTCTCATACCCCAACCACCACCTGCTATAATCCTATCATCACTCCACTTAACATTATTTCCTAAAGGCTTGTAGGCTTTAAAACCAAACCAATCTTCTTCTAGCACTATAGAGTTAGGTAAATTAGCATGAGTCATATTTGCTATCCATTGTGCTTGAGGACTACTATAGAAAAAATCAAAATATCCTTGCTTTTGAGCTATAGCATATTCTGTTGCAGTAAAGGCTATTCTTGTCTGCCCATCTCTTAAATGTGCTATAGCTACTGGTTCATAGACAATAACCCAAGGTACTAAATTTTGATATCTTCCAGTTTCAGGATTTTTACTTGGCAATATATCTTCAGGTAAAAACTGTCCATTTTGATTAGCTATATTAAAATTAATTCCAGATACTAAGCCTTCTTTAGTTGTTCCATATTTTATAGCCAATCTGTCTAATATCTTTTCTAAGGTATTTGTATCTCCAAAATAAGATTTAACATTATTTAGATTTCCTTGATGTGTTACTGGTATCCTTGGTACATCATTGTCTACTATTTCTATTGGATTAAAGGTGGTTTGTATTCCGGCACCATTTAAGTATTGTATTTTATTGTTTTCAGTAAACATTGTATTATTGGGCATTGGAAAGTTTGGTCTTACATAAACTGGTTCTCCTATTAATTTATATCCACCTATAGGTGTCTTAGTATCAGCTTTATCGGATAATCCTACATAAACAGATGCCTTATACATCCATTCACTAGACCTATATTTTCCAACTACAGCAGGTTTAGTAGTCCCTCCTCCAGTATTAGCATTATCATCCTTCTTACTAGCAAATGATTTTATGGATATTGAAAAAAGAAGGGAGAAGGCTAAAACCATTGAGATAATTCTTTTGTTTTTCATTTTCTCCCCCCTTAAAATTTATCTCCTTGACCCATTTTTTTATTAGGGTCTCCAATATCTTCAGATTTCATTGAATCAGGTCCTTTTGCAGGGTCGCCCTTGACATTATCTATTAATGGATTTCCAGTTTTCCCAGTATTATTATTCTTATTTTCTTCACTAGGCTTTGTATTTGGATAAGTTGAATTATTAGTTCCTTCATCCTTTGCTGATGTAGGTGGTTTAGTTACTGTTACATTAGTATTTTCTTTTGGTGGTGTAGCAGGTGCAGGTTCTTTTTTACTAGGCTTTTCTACATCTTCAGGAGATGAACTTGGATTTATTTTAGGTACTTTAGTTACTGTTATTTTATTTCCATTACTATCTGTTCCTTGTTTTACTTCTGGTTCTGGTACTTTTCCAGTTCCAGTATTTGAATTATTGCCTTGATTACTACCTTGGCTAATTCCTTTATTCTTTTCAGCATCTTTTCTAAATTGCTCTCTTAACTTTGCAGTTTCCTCTTTTTTTCTTTCTTCATCTGCTTTTTTCTTTTCTAATTCTATTTTTTCTAGCCTTTCTTCCTCTCTGGCTCTCTCTTCCATTTCTAAAGTAATTTCCTCTTGGTGCTTGTCATCATAATACTTATTCAATTTGAATATCCCAAATATTAAAAGCATAATTATTACCACAGATCCTACCATCATAAGTTTTTCTTGTTTTTTAGTCATCTTGATTCATCCCCTTTATTTATTTTTCTAAGTTCAAACTATCTAATTAGGCTTTTCCCCATATCTAGCAATCTTGCACCTGTATATAAATTATTTGCGATTCCTCCTCCACTAGAGAAGATTAAAAACTCTTTGATAAATTTAGGTGTTGTCATTGCAAAATATGCCCCAGTTAAGCCCCAAATTAAATGTCCTGCTATCATTAGAGATAATGCTAATTTCATCATTGTAACTTGTACCATTATGGTTATACCTACTTGGAAAAACTTTTGTGAATATGTGTGAAATACTCCTTTATCTGCATCCATTAATCCTACACAAGCAAGTGGTGCTCCTATTCTTAATATCAACATTTCAAAACCTACGGCTGTTAATTTTATTTCTAAGATGATAAACATTATAAAAAATATTACATACCCTACTATACTTGTTAAAGTAATATCTCTAACATTAAGTATATTGCCTATAATATCCCCTGAATATGGATTAGCTAAGTTGTCATATAACCCTATTGCCTTTAATACATCATTTGTTATATTCAATATTATTTCTGCAAAATAGCTATATAGATATGAAAATGTCAGTGCTATAGCCATAGCTTTTACAAAGTTTATAACTAATTGTAGGGGGTCTGCATCTGCATCTCCATCTGTCCAGAGAACATACATATCGAAACCCTTTTTTAGAAACTTAATAACTATCAGTGATACCCCTATAGATATAAACATTTTAAATATATTATCAAACTGTGTTATTCCAAGTCCTGTCATTGATTTTTCAATTGCAAATGGTTTCTCAGCTAAATTCATTAAGGTATTATCCGTCAAAGTAGTTAACCCCTCTAAGAAATCAGACAATAATTTTATTATTATTTTCCCCATTTTTGCCTCCTTTGTACCTATTTTTTCAATTTCTTTGTAGGACTACTTAGTATATTTATTATCTTGTTTTCCATTTTCCTAAGTTCCTTTTCTATTCTTTTACTGGTAAATTCATCACCACTTTTTAGACTGTTAAGTAATTCTTCATGAGAATATTCCAATGGATCATCTGTACCTTTTATAATCTTGAACATTATATTCTTCCCCCTTGTTTGAATCTCAAAGAGTATGATATAATGTTCCTGCAATACTCTTTGAGTGTTGTGGTAAGGGAATTCGTAAGGTCGACAAACTATAGCGAATTCCCTTTATTTATTTTTAAAACCATGTACCATCTTTAGTATAATGATACCAATCTCCATTTTTCAGCCTTACACATACGGTATTTCTTTCATCAATCCATACTTCTGTAATTTTCATACCTGCCTTGTAATCCAAACCTAC
>CAZWTU010000070.1:0-8449 GCA_964637035.1 uncultured Tissierellaceae bacterium | reverse complement strand
AGTATGGAAAGATTTATGGGAATCTTAATAGAACATTATGCAGGTAAATTTCCAGTTTGGTTAGCACCAGTTCAAGCGTCTATTTTACCCATATCTGATAATTTTAATGACTATGCTTATGAAATTAAAAAAGAATTGGAAGACAAGGGCATAAGGGTAACTGTAGATAGTAGGGCAGAAAAAATAGGCTATAAAATAAGGGAAGCAAGAAACATGAGAATTCCTTATATGTTAATAGTAGGAGAAAAAGAAGTAGACGATAGATTGGTTTCCGTAAGGAAAAGAGATGAAGGAGACCAGGGTCAGGTAAAAGTTGAAGATTTTATGCAAGAATTATTAGGTGAGGTCGAAGGCAAAAATTAAAAACAAGTTGGATTTATGTTTTCATAACATAAATCCAACTTTTTTAAGTTAGTTTTAGATTTAGGTAATTTGAGCTGCACAAGGCATAGAAGCCTTGCATTTTTCGAATATTTCATCTAGCTGAATATTATCTAATGTTTCTTTTTGTAAAAGGCTGTCTGCAACATTTACAAGGAGAAATTTATTTTCTGTTAGAATACTTAAGGCTTCAAGGTATCTTTCGTCTGTAATCCTTTTGATCTCTAAGCGAATTGTATCAGAGTTATATCTCATGTAATTTTCATCTAAAGCCATGGTGCCTAAATCACTCATTCCATAACTACATACCATTTCCCTAGCTATATTTGTTGCTTTGTTTAAATCATCCTTGGCTCCTGTTGTGATTTCACTAAATACAATTTCCTCAGCAGCCCTGCCAGCTAGTAGGCCTGTTATTCTATCTAGTAATTGGGTTTTAGTTAAAAGGTATCTTTCATCTTCAGGAAACTTGAGGACATAGCCTAAGGACTGGCCCCTAGGAATAATTGATATTTTTTGAATCAAGTCAATATTTAATATTTTGCAAACCAGTGCATGGCCTGCCTCGTGTATTGCTACGGTTTCTTTTTCTTTGTGTAAAACCGAAGGATTTTTTACTTCTAGACCTGCTAATACCCTTTCTATAGCCGCATCAAATTCTATACTAGATATTGTATTTTTCTTCCTCCGTACAGCAATAATAGCAGCTTCATTGGCGATGTTTGCAAGTTCTGCACCAGAGAGTCCAGTTGTTTTTTTAGCTATGGATTTTATATCTATGGACTTATCAATAGGCTTATTCTTTGTGTGAACTTGTAAGATTTTCTCCCTAGTGTTTACATTAGGATTACCTATAAATATATGTCTATCAAATCTACCTGGCCTTAGGAGGGCTTCATCAAGCAAGTCTAGTCTATTTGTTGCAGCTACTACAATTACAGTTTCGTCAGTGTTGAATCCGTCCATCTCAACTAAAAGTTGATTTAGGGTCTGATCTTTTTCATTATTGGATTCCATATTTCTTTTAGTACCTATGGCATCTAATTCGTCAATAAATATAATGCTAGGTGAATCTTTTTTAGCTTTTTCAAACAATGACCGAACTCTTTTTGCACCTACACCTACATATTTTTCTACGAATTCAGAACCGGAAGCATATAAAAAACTAGAATGAGTTTCACCTGCTATAGCCTTAGCTAATAAAGTTTTACCAGTCCCTGGGGGACCGTGAAATAATATACCCTTGGGAATTTTGGCACCCATTTTTTTATACTTCATAGAATTATTAATAAAATCAATGGTTTCTTGTAATTCTTCTTTGACTTCATCTAATCCTGCTACATCTTTAAATGAAATATTTGATTTATTTTTTTCTTTGTCCCCATTCTTTTCTATAGACATAACAGATGGTACCAATTGAGGTGGTGTTTTCATGCTATTATATAACAAAAACAATATTAAGGTTATTGTCCATACTACAATCTTATCTATTAATCTAAAATTGGAGAACTCACCCTTAGATGTAAAGCCATCCCAAAGCAATAGAAAAGATGAAATTAGCCCTAAAGCTAAAAATACAAATGTTATTTTTTTCTTTTTCAATTTATCCCCACCCTATATATATTTCTAAAATTAGTCTAACCATTTAACTCAATTAATATAAAAGAATATAAATTTAATTGTAGAGAATCAAGTAAAAGGGTATAATGAAAATACAAGGAGAATATGGAAGGAGAGAATGTGGATGGATTTTATTAACTTAATTGATGGTTACAAAGATGAAATCATCAAATCAACTCAAGACATAATCAAAATTAAAAGTGTAGAAGGTGAAGCTAAAGATGGTATGCCCTTTGGAGAAGGACCTAGAAAAGCACTAGATCATACATTAGAATTATCGGAAAAACTAGGTTTTACAGTAAAGAACTTTGATAATTACGCAGGCCATGCAGAATTTGGAAAAGGTGAAGAAATAGTTGGCGTTTTAGCTCATGTAGACGTAGTGCCCGAGGGAGACGGATGGACATATCCACCTTATGCAGGAGAAATACATGATGGAAAGATATTTGGAAGGGGAACAACAGATGATAAGGGACCTGCCATAGCGGCACTTTATGCTATGAAGGCTTTAAAAGAATCAGAAGTAGAACTTAGTAGGAAAATAAGAATAATTTTTGGAACTAATGAAGAAACAGGTTGGGGTGGTATAAATTATTACTTTGAACACGAAAAGCCTCCAACAATGGCCTTTACTCCAGATGCAAGCTTTCCAGTTATTTATGGAGAAAAGGGTATAATCGCTTTTGATTTAGTTCAAAAGATAGAAAGTTTTGGATGTTGTGGGATTACCGTAAAAGATTTAAAGGGTGGCAATGCACCGAATATGGTTCCCGATAAAACAGTTGCTATATTAGAAGTGGAAGATATAAATGATTTCAAAAATAAATATGAGAATTATATGAAGGACAAAGATTACCCAATTACTATTGATATAGATAATACTACTGTGACAGTAACAGCTAGGGGAGTATCTGCCCATGGAAGCACACCAGAAAAGGGAGATAATGCCATATCTTATTTAATGGATTTCCTTGCTGTATTAATGGACAATAAATGTGATATATGTAGTTTTGCTAATGTATATAATGAAAGAATTGGATTTAAACATTATGGTGAATCTATTGGATGTGGGTTTGAGGATAAAGAATCAGGAAAATTAAACTTTAACCCTGGAATGATTAAACTAGAAGATGGTGAAATAACTTTAACAATAAATATAAGATATCCAATAGACAGTAGTGCTAAAAAAGTATACGATGGAATAAGGGAAAACCTAAAGGATACAAATATAGAACTAATAGAAGGCAAAAAAGAAACCAAGCCTTTATATGTAGCTAAGGATAATTTTTTAGTTCAAAAGTTAATGGAGGTATATAGACAAGAAACTGGAGAAATGGATAGTGAGCCAATTACAATAGGTGGAGGTACTTATGCAAGAGCAATGGACAATGCAGTAGCCTTTGGCCCCATGTTCCCAGGACAAAAAGATGTAGCCCATCAAAAGGATGAATATATCTCAATAGATCATTTAATGCAGATAACTAAAATATATGCCCATGCCTTATACGAATTGGCAAAATAAAATTTGACAAAATTATTTTCCTAGTGTATACTTACAAGGTAAACTTAATATTAAAGCAAAGTAGAAGTTTCCGCTTCTCACCTTATAGCCCTTTGCTCTTAAGGTAGCAAATGTTTAAACAGTCTTATATAATATATAAGACGTTTATTAATGGAAGCAAGCGGGTATTTTATACCCGCTTTTAATATTTTCAAAAATAATTAGGAGGTGCTGGATTATTAAAGAACTTCAAATCAATGGAGAGATTAGGGATAGGGAAGTAAGATTGATTGATGTTGATGGTGAACAATTAGGGATAGTAGCTGGAAGGAGAGCATTGGAGATTGCAGATGAAAAGAAACTAGATTTAGTAAAGATTGCTCCAAAGGCTAAACCACCAGTATGTAAAATCATGGATTATGGTAAGTATAAGTATGAGCTAGCTAAAAAGGAAAAAGAAGCTAGAAAAAAACAAAAAGTTATTAATGTAAAAGAAGTTAGATTAACACCGAATATTGAATTTCATGACCTAAATGTAAAAGCTAATAGGGCTATTCAATTTTTAAAATCTGGTGATAAAGTTAAAGTATCTGTTAGATTTAGAGGTAGGGAAATGGGTCATACGCAGATGGGAAGAAAAGTATTAGATGACTTTATAAAATTAACTGAAGAAGTTGGAGAAGTTGAAAAAAGACCTAGACTAGAAGGAAGAAACATGACAATGCATTTGATACAAAAATCAGAGTAATAAGGGAGGAAATGTAATGGGAAAAATGAAAACCCATAGGGGTTCAGCAAAAAGATTTAAGAGAACCGGAACTGGAAAAATCAAAAGATTTAAAGCATATAAAGGTCATTTAACTGGTAAAAAATCAGCTAAAAGAGTTAGAAACTTAAGAAAATCATCATTGGTTAGTAAAGGTGACCAAAGAAGAATAGATAGAATGATACCATAAATATAAAATTTAATTCGAATACAAGGAGTGAGACAAGATGGCAAGAGTAAAAAGAGGAACAAATACCAAAAAGAGACATAAAAAAGTATTGAAACAAGCAAAAGGTTATTTTGGAGCAAAATCTAAATTATTTAGAACAGCAAATCAAGCAGTGATGAAATCACTTAATTATGCGTATATAGGACGTAAGACAAGAAAGAGGGATTTTAGAAAACTTTGGATTACAAGAATAAATGCAGCAGCTAGATTAAATGGAATGAGCTATAGCAAGTTTATAGATGGACTAAAAAAAGCAAATATCGAAATCAATAGAAAAATGCTTTCAGAAATGGCTATTCATGATGCAGATGGATTTACAAAATTAGTAGAAATAGCAAAAGGCAACTAAAAATAAAAGTTCCAGATGGGAACTTTTATTTTTTTATTTATACATAGACTTAATTGTGATATACTAGTTTTGGATACATAATTGGGAGGCATGGGCATGGGCAGAATACTGAAAAGAATTAGTAAGTTTGAATTAAATCCTCCAAGAGTATTAACCTTAGGATTCGGTGGCCTAATATTAATTGGTACAATATTATTAAACTTACCAATAGCAAGTCAGACTGGCGAAAGCATAGGAATTGTAGATGCCTTATTTACATCTGCTTCTGCAGTATGTGTCACAGGCCTAGTTGTTGTAAATACTGCAGGATTTTGGTCCTTGTTTGGAAAGATAGTAATACTTATACTTATACAAATTGGTGGCTTGGGAGTAATGACCATGGCAACAGCTGGGGCATTAATAATTGGTAAAAGAATAACCTTAAAAGAAAGGTTAGTTATAAAAGAACAGTTAAACCAACAATCTATGTCGGGTCTAGTTAAGTTAACTATATATGTTTTATTATCCTCCTTTGCCATTGAGGCAATAGGGGCTATATTATTATCTTTTAGATTTATACCTATTTATGGATTAGGAAAGGGAATTTGGTTTTCAATATTTCATTCCATATCAGCTTTTTGCAATGCAGGATTTGATATTACAGGAAATAGCATGGTTGGATTTGCAGGTGATATCTCAATAAACTTGGTTATATCTTTATTAGTAATATTAGGAGGAATAGGTTTTTCTGTATTTATTGATATAACAAAAAATAAAAGATTAAAAAAATTTAATATACATACTAAAATGGTTTTAACTATTACAGCAATACTTTTAGTAATAGGAATGTTATCATTTCTTATAATAGAATTTAACAATCCTAATACAATAGGAAACATGAGCGGGAAAGATAAAATATTGGCATCGCTTTTTCAATCTGTGGTTCCCAGGACAGCAGGCTTTAATTCCGTAGATATGGCTAGCATTTTAGATACTACTGGCTTTTTTATGATTATATTAATGTTTATTGGTGGATCTCCTGGTTCAACTGCAGGGGGGGTTAAAACTACAACCATAGGTACCATTATTCTGACTACTATTAATATAATCAAAGGTAATAGGGATGTAGTTATTTATAAAAAGAGGATAAACGAAGATATAATAAATAGGGCATTGGCAATAATTGTGGTAAGTATGATTTTGATAATAGTAGTTGCTGCAATTTTAACTATTACAGAAGAATTTATATTTTTAGATGTTTTATTTGAAACCACATCTGCATTTGCTACGGTTGGATTATCTAGAGGCATAACTCCAGATTTATCATCTATTGGCAAGATGATTATTACATTGACAATGTATGCAGGTAGGGTTGGTCCTTTAACAATGGCTTTTGCATTTGCTCAAAAGAATAAGGCTCAAAAGTATAGATATGCAGAAGGAAATATTATAGTAGGGTAGAAGGGGTGTCTTTAATGAAAGCATTTGTAGTTATAGGATGTGGAAGATTTGGGAAGTCTGTTGCTACAACTTTGCACAACTTGGGAAATGAAGTTTTTGCAATAGATAAGTCAGAGGAAATTATACAAGATATATCTGAACAAGTTACCCATGCAGTACAAGCAGATGTAATGGATGAATCAGTTTTAAAAGACCTAGGGCTTAGTAATTTTGATGTAGCCATAGTATCCATAGGTTCAGATTTAGAAGCTTCAATTATGGCTACTTTGATAGCTAAAGAACTAGGAATAAAAAGGGTAGTTACTAAGGCTCAATCAGACCTTCACGGTAAAATTTTATCTAAGATTGGAGCAGACAAAATAGTATTTCCAGAAAGAGACATGGGAGTGAGGGTAGCACATAATTTAGTGTCTTCTAATATATTGGATTTTATAGCACTGTCTCCAGATTATGGGATTCTAGAAATCACAACTCTAAGAGAGTGGGAAAATAAAAGCTTAGCAGACTTAAGACTATCTTCTAGATATGGAATCAATGTTATGGTTATAAAAAAGGAAAAAGAAATTAAAGTTCCTCCAAGTGGAGATGATATAATAGAAAAAAATGATATATTAGTAGTTATAGGAAAAACCAAAGACATAACTAGAATAGAGAAAAAGGTAGAGGAAGAAAATGATTCAAATAAGAAGTATAAATAACAAACTAATAAAAAATATAAAATCCTTATATAGAAAAAAAGGCAGAGAAAAGCATAAGTCTTTTTTAATAGAAGGTATAAAGATAATTGATGAAGTAATAGCTAACAATTATTCTATTGAATATATTATATACACAGATTGCCTATTGGATAATGAGGAAGGTTTAGCCTTATTTTCCAAAATAAACCAGTTTAAGAATTTAGTTTATGTACCAATGAATATATTTAAAGAAATTTCAGATACTGAAAACCCCCAGGGGATAATGGGAGTTTCAAAGATAGTCTCTAAGGATAATGAGGAAATATACAGTGGAGAAAATAAAACATTCCTATTTTTAGATGGCATACAAGATCCTGGAAATATGGGAACTATTATTAGGACAGCAGATGCTTTTAGTATGGGAGGAATAATAATTAGGGAAGGCTCTGTAGATCCATATAATCCTAAAGTTATAAGATCTACTATGGGTTCAATTTTTAGGGTTCCTTTGTATTTCACAAAGGGAATAGAGGAAGTTGTAAAGCTGAGATCCCAAGGCATAAGTATATATTCAACTGCTTTAGATGGCAGTATTCCTATACATAGTGTTGATTTTTATGGAAATTTCTTACTATCAATAGGCAATGAATCTAAGGGGGTAAGTGAGGAAGTATTTTCTTTATCTGATAAACTTATCAAGATACCTATGTCAGGAAAAACAGAGTCATTAAATGCAGCAGTAGCTGCTTCTATTATAATGTATGAAGCTATGAAACAGAGAATTGGATAATTCTTGTATTTTAAAATTGTAAATGCTATAATTGAATAAATAATGAAAGTTATGACCTTTGTTATCTAAAGGTCTTATTTTTATACTAGGCAAAGGAGTAGAATAATGAAAGAAAAAATGATAGAGAAACTTAATGAAATAAAACAAGTAGGCTTAAGTAGTATAAGGGAATCTAAGGATTTAGAAGAAATAGAAAAATTGAGGCTTAGATTTCTAGGTAAAAAGGGAGAATTAACCTCTATTCTAAGGGATATGGGAAAATTAAGTTCTGAAGATAGGCCTGTAATTGGTCAAGTTGCAAATAAGATTAGAGATAGCTTAGAAAAAAGTATAGCTGAAAAAAAGAATAATCTTAGTGAAGAGATAAAGAAAATTAGAATGGGTAAGGAAAAAATTGATATAACAGTTTCAAGGGATGAAGAAATATTAGGACATAGGCATCCCCTTTTAGCTACAATAGAAGAACTAGAGGATTTATTTATAAGTATGGGTTTCTCAGTAGTTGATGGTCCAGAAATAGAAACAGTAGAAAACAATTTCAATGCTCTAAATTCACCAGAAGACCATCCTTCTAGAGACTTATCTGATACTTTTTACATAACAGATGATATCTTGCTTAGAACTCATACTTCCCCTGTACAAATTAGATCAATGCAGGAATTAGGGGCTCCCCTAAGAATTGTGTCTGCTGGAAGA
>CAZWTU010000069.1:0-8503 GCA_964637035.1 uncultured Tissierellaceae bacterium | reverse complement strand
CTCCCTTGGATGTATCATATTAAGCTTGGCAATTTTATTACAATCTTTTCATCAATGAAATATAAAATTTAGTTGCAGTCATTAATTTATATATAGGTATCCTCTCATTATTTCCGTGAATCATTTTTCTTTCGGCAGAAGTCAGCTCCATTGGGGAAAATCTGTAAACATTGTCACTGATTTTAGTATAACTTCTTGAATCACTACAGGCTAACATTAAATAGGGGGAGACTATTATTTCTGGCCATATTGAATGGATAGATTTATTTAAAAGATGCCAAGCCTCTGTGTCAATGTTGGAAAAGTTTTTTACAGGAATAGTATCTAGAGATTCAACTAAGATATCCTCATCTTTAATTCTCGCTTTAATCCCCTTTATTATACTTTCCTCCGTATCTCCTTCCATTATCCTTACATCTCCCTCAACACTTGAATAGGGGGGTATAACATTTATAGTATCGCTTCCGCTCATTTTAGTAAAAGCTACTGTAGTCCTAACTAAGGCGTTAAATTCTCCTCCAGTCTTTTTTGTAAGAATATTTAATATAGGGCTAAAAAGTGAAAGATTTGCAAATACTATTTTTAGTCCAAAGCTAGAATGTGATCCAGCCATATTAAATAGGTATTTTACTGGCTGAGACAAATGAAATTTAAAAGGGCTCTTTTCTACTTTGTTTACTGCTCTAGCTAATTTCCCTATTTGGCTAGTTGGTGGTGGAGTAGATGCGTGGCCACCTTGACCTTTCAGAGAAAGTTTCAAATGCATTTTACCTTTTTCACCTGTTCCAATAAGGGCAGTCTTTTCCTTTACTCCTGGAACAGCACCTTGAACAATAGCTCCCCCCTCATCAAGTACCATAAAGGGTTTGACCCCTTGTTTTTCTAGGTAACTTACTATATCCTTTGCACTTTGACCATTTGTTTCTTCATCTCCTGCGAAAGATAGATATATATCATTTTCAGGCGTGAAACCATCTTTCATAAGAAATTCAGCTGCCTCCATAATTCCACACAAGGTGCTTTTAGTATCTAATGTTCCTCTTCCCCAAAGAATCTTATCTTCAATTATGGCTGAAAAGGGTTCCTTTTCCCATTGGTCTTCATTAGCGGGGACCACATCATAATGGGCCATAAAGATAGTTGCTTTATTTGAAGACTTACCCTTCCAATGATAAAGTACTCCTGTCCTTCCTAAATTATGCAACTTACAATTAGTATTAATAGCAGGATATTTTTCTTTGAGTAAGTTTCTAAATTTAATAAATTCTTCATCATCTTCCAATCTTATATCTTTATAAGAAACTGTTTTACATTGAATCATTTCTATAAATGTTTTCAATATATTTGCTTCATCTAAATTTACATCAAACAATTCTACATCTTCTTCCTCTAAGGGTTTAAATCTCAGGGCCCTAATAATAAGAATTAAGATGAAAAGAAGGATTATTATAATAATATATTTTAGTATTTTAATCATCTCCCTTAGGAATATTCTTAATCTTATAGATATCCCTTTTTATAAAGTATCCGAGATGCTAGAATAGCTATTATAGCTCCAACTGGCACCATAACACTTACAGAGCTGGCTAGGGAGGGTATAGCTATAAATAAAACTACCATAAAAACCAATGGAGTTATAGCAATTTTCCAATCCTTTGAAACGAAAACTACTGCCAAGGCCCCAAATAAGGAGGGCAAAATATTTTCAAAGGCTGGGGCTAATAATTCCGATTCCAATATAGGTTGTAATTGGGCTAAAAGCAATATACCTAAGAAGATAATAAATGTGGTTACTATGGAAGAGACTGCTATTGCTATGGTTGAAATAACCTCAGCTTCTTCAGTTCCTGCTTTTATATCATTTGCTTCTAGGGCATTTAATGCACAGGGTACTTTAAGATTAGTCAAGTTTCCAGTTACAAATCCTAAGTAAGTACCTCCGGAGCCAAGCATAGGTGCAAAGGTAAAAGCTTCAATTGCCCCTACAGTCCAAAATATAGGTACAACACCTAGTAATCCTTTTAATAAACCGCTAAGGCTAGGCCATGCAGAATAATATATACTAGTGGCTAAGGGGTAAAATAGAAACATAAGTATTGCAAGGCTACACCAAATTCTACCCCAAATATGAATATTTTCTTGATAAGATTTACTCTTCATTTTCTAACCTCCTATTTTATCAAATTTGAAATGGGTATGGATAAAGCCATTGCTCCAAGCATGCTTATGGGCAAGGCATAATCTTCCAGCCATTTAATATTATGAACTTTAACAAAGTACCCACATATTATCATTATCATAGAGGAAACCATCATTATAAATACAGGAATCCAACCTACAATTCCTATGGTAATATCTGAAAATATCATGCCTAGAAATGCAGAAATCATCCCCATGAAAATAGATGTAAGAAAGATATCTCCCCATTTACTATCTCGTTTTTGGATTTTATCAATGCCAGCTTGTATTTTCTTTAGAAATAAGGTAACTATCACTAGTCCAGATAAAATCCCTATGGTCATAACCCAAGCAATAGTTGAATATACTACAGGATCATTTACATCCTTAGCAATGGAAACACCTAGTGCTGCAGCCGTTGAAGTGGCTGCAGGCAATTCATAGGTTAATGCACCTAAAACACTTAATCTAAGCCATGGCAAGGGTAATCCAAGAAACTTTGATAAGGTAATTACCCCTAAGATAATGGCAACAGCAGGTGCTATGGTAAAAAAGGCACTACTTTTAACAACTCGTTTTAGGGTATTTGTTTCTATCCCTAACTCCTTTGCTCTTTTCCAGGCTTTTACCAGGAAAAACAGGGACTGGGCTATTACAAAGGCTATGATTATTCCTGCTATAATAAATAAAAATATGCTGTTTGAATTAAATTCTCTCATTGCCTATGCCTCCCTTACCCTAACAACTCCACCTTCTAAAACCTCTATAATCATATCATCTTTTACATAGTTTAAAAATTCATCTCCAAGATTATCCACGGTGGGCAAGTCTTTATCTGTCCATATATCTGAAAGTATTGCCCCTGCTGCCGCTAGGGAATCTATGGGTTTTGAGAATAGTAAGCAAGATGGTGAAATTCCCATTGCACTAGCACAGAAAAAGATCATTCCTCCAGTGGTAGAACCAATAGTTTGGGGAAGACATAGGGCCTTATCAGCCATTTTCTTTTCATATAAATCCTTATTATTTTGGTCAGAACATGTGCCATTCTTGTCATTAAACATTAGGGACTTTTGGAAACTGGCTAAAGTATTGAAACCCTCCTTAGATACTAAAGCCTGGGCACTAGCAGTCCCCGGAACTACAACTCTTCCTTTAAATTCTTTCATTTACATGACCCCCTTTGTTATAGCATTCATTATTTCACTATCTGTATAGTATCTTGAAGAAGTATAGGTCCTAAGCTTATTAGAATTTGTAATTACAGGCATTTTCCCACAAAGTGGATTATTCATATACATTAGGGGACAGATATAGGATGTTGCAATGCCCATATGCTTTAATTTACTTGCTTCTGGTAATTTATTAAACTCTTCTAAAACAGGTGGTGATGAAGTTAAGACTGTAGATACTAGAACCTTATTTAGTCCATTATTTTTAAGATTAGATTCTATATCATTTGTCCATTGGATTAATTGATCTAGTGATAAGTGGGGACAGCCAATAAAACATACTTTTGGCTTGGCATCCTTGTCTTTCCACATTACAGGATAGGAATCCTTGACTCTCTCAAGTTCCTTGTCATCAATTACATATACATTAGGATTATCTACTATAAGATCTTGGCCTAATTCTTTAGCCTCAGGAGTTAATCCTTCTACATGATATAAGCCTACAGCACCGTTACTAGCAGTAGCTGCACCCATATCCTTTAGATAATCCTTTGCTTTCTGGTCTAAATTGCCATCAAAATACTTTTCTAGATTCTTAATATATGGAACATCTTCCATTACCTTCATACCTATGGCACTGCCAAGTACCTGGGCTTCAGGAAGTTCATCTGTATTTACTTCAACTACCCATTTAGCCTTTCTACCCTCATCAGTGAGAAAGCCAAAGTAGGGTACCTTACCTAATATACTGCCAAACATTTCAATGATTCCTGAATTTCTATTACACCTAGCTCCTAAAACAGAGTTTGCATAAACAACAGCTGAACTCTCTGCCCAACTTAATACATCTCCCATCTCAGGAATATTATCTACTTGGTCCATATAAGAAGTACAAGTAAATCCATCATTAGAAACCAGGCCCATTTTAGTCAATTGTTCTTCGTAATCTTTTTGTTTTCCATACATGACCTTGAAAAAGAGTTTTTGTATAATATTTGAAGGAACATTGGAAAAATCCATGGGTCTAGGGTCAACAGTAAATTTTTGTTTTGATTTTATTCCTGCATCCAATATTTCATCCATCAAATTAAATACTGGTTTCATCATTGATAGGCCAAAACTAGTTACTAAGTGTCCGTACTCACTAGTTACAGGGACAAGTTTGCTTGCTCCAAAAGTATCCCCATACATTACGATTGTTTTCATAATCTTTGCATTGACTTCTCCATCTTTACCTTCTAATATATCTATTTCTTCTGGTGTAAGTTCCATTTTATAATCATACATATGAACACCTCCTACTAAATTGAACGACCTACTGCATTGGCTGCTCTTGTGGCTTCTAAAACTTTACCACTTTTTAAACTATCTCCAATATTATAAATCTCTGGTGCAATCATTTGCTCTTGAGCCTGGAAGAACAATTGATTTTCTGGTCTATTGCCTATGGCCATAACAAATAAATCTGCTTGAATTAATTTTTCTGACTCTTCAATTTCAAACTTTGGAGCCAGTGGATTCTTTATGTTTTCTGGTAAAATAGGATGCCACACTAAATATGGATCTGGTACACTAGGGGATACGTTTTGTACAACTTTAACTGCATTATCCTCAAAGCCTATTACCTTAGTACAATTTAACAGATTTACGCCTTCTTTTTCCAGATAATATATCAAATGGCCTCTATTAGCTGTACATACATGATTCATAAAGTATTTTTCCATTTCAACAACTTGTACATCCATATTGTGTTCATATTTTAGCCAATATGCTGTTTCACAACCTACAACTCCTCCACCAATGACAACAACTTTTTTTGCATCCTTGATTAAATCAGGATTCTCTAAAAGAACTGTTGCTTCTACAATATTAGCTTTATCCATGCCTTTAAAGGGTGGTATAATTTCCTTACCACCATTGGCGAATATTATTGAATCAAAGTTTTGATCTTTTAGCCATGGTATGGTAGCTTCTGTATTAGGCAGATATTCAAAGTTTTCTAATTGTGACATTTTTTCAACTTGATTTTCTAGATATTCTTTATAATTATCGAATTCGTATTTAATTTTAGGGGTGCTACCGGGAATTACTTTACCACCAATATTATTAGTTTTTTCTATTAGTGTAACATTATGGCCCCTTTTTGCTGAAGTTATGGCTGCCATTACTCCTGCAGGTCCTCCACCTACAACAGCTACATTTTTAACTTGATCAGCTGGGTCTGGATTACGTGGCATTGAATATTCAAAACTTGTTCTAGGATTTACAGCACATTGAGGATGACCTCCTTCTACAAATTCATTAATACATCCTTCTTGGCAACCTATACAAGGTCGAATATCTTCAACTTGGCCCTTAAATACTTTGTCAGGCCAATAGGCATCAGCAAGTAAGGGTCTTCCAAGCATTATCATATCGCATTTATTATCCCTAAGAGCTTGCTCAGCTAAATCAGGATATCCTAATTTTCCAACTGCAACAACTGGTACTTCTTTTCCTGCATTAGATAAGATATTATTTTCCTTAAAGTAGTCCTTCGCAATTTTAGATATATCAAGGAAACATCCAGGTGGCATGCCTGCTGGAGGATGTGGTAACCACCAGTTGTCATAGCAACCTAAGTCAACATCAAATATATCTACTCCTTCTTTAACCAAGTTCTTCATGTAATCTAATGTCATGTCTATAGTACGTCCATCTTTAAATTTCCTAAGGGATTTATTATTCATTTTCTCACCATAGGTTTCATTTAAAGCTAAACTTAAGTCAATTCTATACATTATTGGGTAATCAGGTCCAACCCTGTCTCTAATTTCCTTTACTAAATCTAATCCAAATGCTTGCCAATCAGAATACCTACCAGATTTCCTTCTGTTAAATGCAGGATTAGTTAATTGCTCTAATAGATAGCCCTCGTGACCATGTAAATAAACACCATCAATATTTGCTACCTTTGCATCGGCTGCTGCTTGTCCCCCTTGTTTAATTATCCTTTTAAGTTGTCTATTGCTTAATGGAGAACTTGGAATTTGTGGAATATAGAAATTAGGATTCCAAGAGGCAGACTTAGGAAGTTTTTTCAAGGTAAGAAGACATTGAGGATTTCCTACTCTACCAAGGCCAGGTGTAAGTTGTATAAAGATTTTAGACCCGTGATTATGGACCCCAGCTGCAAGATCTCTCCAACCTGCAAATACTGACCGTGAACGGTCTATTCTAGGGAAATAAGTAAGTCCACCTGGTTCGACAACGGTAGGATCTACACCCTGACTAACTGGAACTAATCCAGTAGTTATAAGGCCTACGCCACCCTTTGCACGTTCTACAAAGTATTGGATCATTTGATCATTAGGCCTTCCAGTTTCATCGCACATGGAGATGTTACCCATGGGTGCCATTACAAGACGGTTCTTTAACTTTAGTTTGTTAACTTCAATAGGGTTAAAAATTGAATTATATGGATATAATTCTTTTGTCATTTTACCTGAGTCTAGATGTTCTTGATCATTAAACCAATTACCATAGCTGTCAATTAATTCTGTAACAATCTTATCTGTTTTCATTTTACCCCTCCTATTCCGAACAAGGTTCGGTTTCATTGTTAATATCATATCATACTATATATATGATTTCAATGCTTTACTATGACAAGGAACAATAATATTATGGGATATTACCCTTTAATATAAGTAGCTTCCAATTCATTGGAAGCTTACCCAACAAAATATGTTATAATAATAAAATAGAAGCCTGGATTAAGGAGGAAAAACATGAGATTAACTAATGAATCCCATTCAACAAAGGATAAGATACTTGAAACAGCTAAGGAAATGGCATTGGAAGATGATTATGAAAGTTTAACCATCCGGGATATATGCAAACAAGCTAAAATATCTGTAGGAGCATTTTATTATCATTTTAAATCAAAGGAAGAAATGATAAATGAAGCATTTCTCTTATATGACCATGATTTAGATGAAAGACTAGGTCAGTATGATGAATCCCAACCCATAGATTCATTGAAAAAGATCTTGATAGATCAAACCACTTTTGTATCAAACTTCCCCTATAAACTTGTTATAGAATATTATAGGTCTATTTTACTTTCTTCCTATAAGGGAGCAATTAATGAGAAGAGAACCTATTACAAGGCAGTCGGATATTTTGTTGGCCTAGCATTTGAACAAGCTTTGTTTTCTAATTCTTATACAAGGGATTATTTAACGGATTATTTTATTAAACATGTACGTGGAAATTTAATACACTGGTGTATGAACCCTGAAAAAATGGATGTTGTAACACAGACATCTACTGAGATTGATCAATTGATTAAGATGTTTTCCAAGTAAAAATGAGTAGATTAAATTATTCTATTATAGATATAAATAAAAGCAATTAAGATTTGAATATATAATTTTAATTGCTTTTATTTATGTATTTTGCAAAGTGCACTTGACAATTTATGCAAAGCATACTATACTAAAATTGCAAAGCTAACTTTGCTTAACATATAGTAACTTAAAGGAGTTTTACTAGTGAAGACAAAAATCAGAGATTTACGGAAAAAAGAGAAAATATCACAGGAAGAGCTTGCTCTGGCAGTAGGTGTAACCCGGCAGACAATTACTTCTATAGAAGTTGAAAAATATACGGCTTCCTTAGTCCTGGCTTATAAAATTTCAAAGTATTTTAATATGACTATTGAAGAAGTATTTGATTTTTCAGAAGTGGAGGAGATATAAATGGATAAATTTAAAGGAAAGGTCAAGGCTAGAGCTGTATCTTCAATAATAATTTTTATAGTCCTAATAAGTTCTTATCTAATTTTGTTCCTAAATCAAGATAGAATATCATCTATGCCTAGTAGGATCATGAGTTTTAATTCTGGGGTCTTATTTAGTATAGGTATCTTACTATTAATAGATATATTTAAAAAATTAAGGGTTGTGAAAAGTGAAAAGGGGCTAAAGGAACTATACATTGAAGAAAATGATGAACGGATTATTTTGATAATGCAAAAAACAGGTGCTATTGGAATAAACATATGTATACTTGGATTTGGATTTGCTACTATGATTGCCGGGTTTTTCAATGAAACTGTATTTTTTACATTATTGGGAACCACACTGTTTACAGCCTTGGTTAAGGGAATA
>CAZWTU010000068.1:6364-8697 GCA_964637035.1 uncultured Tissierellaceae bacterium | reverse complement strand
GTCATCCTGAATGAAATGAAGGATCTTAGCTTCCAATACAAAGATTCCTCGACAAGCTCGGAATGACAGCCTGTGGCTGTTTCCACCTAAACATTACAGTAAAGCTAACCTAATCCTAACAGTAAACTTAACATAAACCTACAGCAGAACTAACAGTAAAACTAATGTTAACTCCCTAGATATAGAAATAGATAAGAAGAAGAACTAGATAATTATATATACTCCTGTAAATAAAATTTAAATCCTCATAGTAACTTTTCAATTCTCATTCTATATATAAATTAACAAGATAATTGAGGAGGTGAGAATTTGACGAGTTTAATGGAGTATAGAAAATCTAAGGACATGATGCAAAAGGATGTAGCCGCTAGAGCAGGTATAAGCAAACCATTTTATTCATCCATAGAAAGAGGCAAGAGGATTCCTTCACTAAAAAATGCCATGGAAATAGCCCAGGCCTTGGATATAAGTTTGGATAGCTTATATGATTTATTATTTAAAACAAATAATTGGAGTGAGTAAAATGTCTGATGTGAAATGGATAAAAATAGTTACAAATGTATTTGACGACGAAAAAATCCTATTAATAGAATCAATGCCTGAGTCAGATTCCCTTATAGTGATTTGGTTTAAAATCTTATGTATGGCAGGAAAAATGAACAATGGAGGAGTATTAATATTAAGTGACAAAATAGCCTATACAGATGAAATGCTAGCAACAATATTTAGAAGACAACTAAGCACCGTAAAACTAGCCTTAAAGGTCTTTGAAGAACTAGAAATGATCACAATCATAAACAACACCATAACAATACCTAATTGGAGCAAACATCAAAGCCTTGACCAATTGGAAAGCAAGAAAAAATATATGAAGGAATACATGAGGAAATATAGAAAAGAACAGGCAAGACTAGCATCTGGAGAAAATCATATAGAAGAAGATCTAGAAGAGGAAAAACCTGGACCTAAGACAGAAGGAATAGCAAAAACTAAAATAGACAAGAAAATATATAAGGATGTAATCGATTATTTAAATGAAAAAGCAGATAAAAACTATAGGTCTACTTCCAAGGCTAGCCAAAGGCTAATAGATGCAAGATTAAACGAAGACTTCCAATTAGAAGACTTTAAAAAAGTAATAGATAATAAGGTGGCTAGCTGGAAATATGATGTTAATATGAATATTTACCTTAGACCTAATACCCTATTTGGAAGTAAATTTGAAAGCTATTTAAATGAAAACACATGCTCAAATAAAAATGATTATGGATGGTGATAGAGATGGAAATTAGAGAATTTTTAAGGGAATCAATGAAGAAAAATGAATTGGAAGTAAAGACCTACCTATTGGAAGAGAAAAATAGAAAAATAAAGGCCCTGTCAAATAACAATGGCCTACCCCCCTTATTTAGAAAGAAAACATTTGAAAACTACAACCCAAAATATAACACCCAAGCCTATAACCAGGCTAAATATTTTGCAGATAATTTTCCAAATGCAAAGGGCCTCCTATTTGTAGGGAATGTAGGGGTTGGAAAAACACATTTGATGGCCTCTATAGTCAATGAATTGAACAGGAAATTATATACCAGCTACTTTGGAAATATAGTAGATATAATGGCCTTTGTAAAAAGCACTTACAATAACCATTCCCTACTTAGCGAAAAAGATGCAATAGACCTAATAACAGAAAAAATAGACCTCTTGGTAATAGATGACCTGGGAAAAGAAAACAACACAGAACACAATCTAGCCCTTTTATACCAAATCATCAATAAATTATATGAAAATGAAAAACCCCTAGTGGTTACAACTAACTGTAGTTCAGATAAGTTGAAGCTAAAACTAGGAGAAAGATCAGAAGCCATACTAAGCAGGATACTTTCAATGTGCACACCAATAAATTTAAGTGGAAAGGATATGAGGATAAACTATGATAAATAAAAATTCAAATAGAAAATGTTGGATATGTAAAGATAGCGGATTTGTTTTTGTAACAAAAAATATCTTTGGCATTGACTATGAGTTTGCCTATAGATGTAAATGTATAAATGGACAAGTTTCAAGCAAAACAATAAAAACAGTACCAGATGCCTTAGCAGAAAAAATAGCTATGGAGAATTATAGGAGGATAGGATAAATAGGACATTTTGTGTCCTATTTGTTTTTATCCATTATCCTTAGTATAATTCCCCCATACCCTTACCTAGATATTTACCAACAACTGTTGCTAATACGAAACTTAAAAAGAAACCGGTTCTTGGAGGTATGTATCATACTTATAAAAAAGTAGCATAAAACCCGACTCTTGATATCTTTATTTCTAAGCTTAA
>CAZWTU010000068.1:0-6264 GCA_964637035.1 uncultured Tissierellaceae bacterium | reverse complement strand
AAGCTTAATATTATAGATAATTTAATGACTTTCTAAACTTAATTCAGGCAGATGGACTTTTTGAAGGCGACAGCTATTTGCTTTTGAGTGGTATCTGGTTTTTCTTCTATATGTTGTAATAATAGCAATTCTTTCAATTCTGAAGTTGGGCTGAAAAATTTCATATTTTTATTCTCCTTAGTTTTCGTTCGTTGGATGAACACCTTAAGTTTAACATATTAGATTTTACTTGTAAATAGATATCTATTAATAATTCCTATAGAACTTATTATTTTTATTTGAATATACTATTATGTACAATGATTTAAGTGAAAGGGGGAAATTTTATGCGTATAAAACAAACATGTCCCACAGGATCTATGCCATATACTATCAAATCTGGAGATACGCCTTATAATATAGCTAGAACATTTGGAATCTCTGTTGATGCTTTGTTAGCGGCTAATCCTGGTATCAATCCTAACAATTTGCAAATTGGCCAAGTGATTTGTGTTCCAAATCCTGCAAGTACACCACCTACAACTACTTGTCCTACTTTAAGTATGGGTAGCAGGGGAACTGCTGTTGAAGAACTCCAAACACTGGTAATAAGATATGGATTTAATCCAGGATCTATTGATGGTATCTTTGGACCTCAGACCCAGGCTGCTGTTTTAGGCTTCCAAAGAAGTCAAGGTCTAGTTGCTGACGGAATCGTAGGACCAAAGACTTGGGCTGCTCTTGGTGTAGACTGTCAACAACCACCATCAACTTGCCCAGTTGGCACTATACCTTATACTATAAAATCTGGAGATACTCTATATCTTATTGCAATCAGATTTAATACTAGTGTAAATGCCATTAAGATGGCAAATCCTAATATTAATCCAAACAATCTCCAAATAGGCCAAGTAATTTGTATTCCTTAATTTAAATGAATTTAAAAAATCTCCTGCCACTTTTTACAGGCAGGAGATTTATTTGATTTTATTTTTACATTTTAAAACTACTTGTTGGACTAAAATGTCCATGGCGTCAACAAATTTAATATCTTTTATAAGTCTTGTATATAGGGATAATTCTGTACAGGCAAATATAAAAACAACTTTACCGTACTTATCATTAATATCATCGATAATATTTTCTAATCCTTTGAAGGTCTTGTCTTCTATTCCCATTTCTTTTGTCTTGTAGATAATCTCCATTATTCGATCTAATTGGTCTTCATTTGGATAGATTATGTCTAGATTATTACCATAGTTTTCGTAGACCTTTCCTTTGATTGTCCCTCTAGTTCCAAGGACACAAAGCTTATAGCCCTTATATTCTTCATGAACATATTTTAAAGTTTCTTCTACCATATTAATAAATTTAATATCTTTTGGTATAATAAGCTGGTCTAAGTAATAATGTGCTGTATTACATGGTATTGCAAAGTATTGGCACTTCAATAAGGACAAGTCTTCTATACATTGGTTTATGACCTTTACTGGAGATTTAGTATTTTCTAATATATTGCTAGTCCGGTCAGGTATAGATGCCTTATTCAATATGCACATATCTATGTGGTCTTGATCTGTTTTGGCATTTGTATATTCTACTATTCTTTTGAAAAAATCAGATGTGGCTTCTGAACCCATACCACCTATTATTCCAAGTTTATACATTGAAATCCTCCCTAGCTATAAATTCAAATTAAGAATTTATGTATTATCTCTTCTACTCCTAAATTATATGTGGCTTTTCCTATATATTGGGCTCTGTCTTTTAGATTTTCTGATCCATTTCCAACTGCTGCCCCTAAACCAGCCCAGCTGATCATTTCAAGGTCATTATCATTATCACCAATGGCAATTACCTCTTCTTGCTTTATATTGTATTTACTAGCTAGTAGCTTTAATGCCTTGGCCTTAGATACTTGTGGGTGAATTAACTCTATTAAATATGGTTTAGACCTTGCTATATGAATATTATCCATTAGTAAAGATTTCAGCCTATTTATTACATTTTCAGCATTATCAGGATCTGTGATTATCATTTTCTTTGGTGATGGTAATAAGTCATAGTCTAAAAAGTTACCCACTTCTTTGCATGGTGAAAAGGCTAAGTCAGGATCTATTCTTGTCTCTTCAACAATCTTTTCAACTAGTATTGAATCATTTTCATATAATTGCAGGTATAAATTATTTACTTTGCAAAAGTTAATGATTTTCTTTCCAACCTCTAGTGGTATAGGTTTAGAAAAGATATAGCCGTCATCCTTTACATCTCGAATTTGTGCCCCATTATAAACTATTAAAGGGGTAGATATATCAAATTTCTTTGCAATAGCTAGAGCTGATGGATACATCCTTCCCGTTGCTAGGATAACTATTATTCCCTTATCAATTACTTTATTTAACAAGTCTATTGTAGATTGGTGTACTTTTACATTTTTATCAACTAAGGTTCCGTCAATATCCAGGGCTAGTAATTTGTATTTCATCCTTCCACTCCTTATAGGGCGTATTTTATGGCCATATTATTTTATAAAGATAATAGATAATTTGTTATATATGGTTATTAATAAAAGTATGGACCATACTCCAATGGTTATAACATAAAAACTATTGAAGAGGTTTTTTGTCCTTTTACATTCTTGAATAAAAGGCTGTTTTTCTTCATATTTTTGTAATTCTACATACTTGCCTATGTCATCCCCATATGAATCTGATAGGTCTTTTACTATGTTTTTTACATTAGCCATGTGGTTATCAAAGACATTTCCCCATTTCCTAGAAAGGAGAAATCCTAAAACTGATAGGGTTAATAAAAACAATAGGACTGACAAACTATTAGTACTTTTTAAGTCAAGTTTGTTCCCTATGATGGATAGGGTTCCTGCCACTATAGCCCCATAAAAATTTGTAAATTGTAGCCTTTCGGATTCTACATGACGGCCGTGTATCCAGTTTTCCTTTAGTAGGTCTACTAATAGCTTATTCTTTTCCGCTTCCTTGTTTGCTATGACATTTATGTCTCCCATAAGATCCCCCTATATTATTAATTGTGGTTTTTATCTACAAATCAACATCCTTAATCCTTTTATCACAAAAATAATTATAACATATCCTAAAATCTTCCACAAGCCATCTTGACCATTAATATTAACTTGTTTAGGTTAATTTATTTCTATTGTTTTTCGTAGTATTTGTCATTTACCTTGTCTTGCAAGTAAATATTTGTAAATCTGCTTTTGGGATTTTTGTACATGGCATAGGCTTCATCTATACAAGCATTACATCCGTCTCTTGGAATGCTTATGGCTAGTATCTTGTAGCCAGTGTCTGAATTTGACTTTATCCAATTTAGGCCTGAGCATTTATTACATCTTTTAAAGTGCTGAACTTGGCTTTCCATTATACCATCTGTGTCATAATAAACTTGTCTGGGTCTTTCTACTATTTCTATTCCTTTAAACTTTTCTTGTCCTAGTTGGTCTTTGTTTTTCCATTTATCTAGGACTAGTCCTGATAGTTTTTCTATATATTGTGTTATTTCCTTATCTTGTTTTAACTTTTCTGGGTCATAGTCTGGTTCATGTACATTGGAATAATCCAAGCCTGCCATGGCCAATATGATTCCTAAATTCATATATGGAAGGGCTGTTTCTATGGAATATCCTCCCTCTAGTACTGCAATGTCGGGGTCTAGTATATGGTTAAGCTTTGCATAACCTTGGGCTGTAAAGTTCATATTTGTTAGTGGGTCTGTGTAGTGGTTGTCTTGGCCTGCTGAGTTTATTATTATATCTGGTTTATAATCATCTAATATTGGCATTACCACATTGTTTAAGACATATAAAAAGCCTTCCTCTCCTGTATGTGGCGGTAGGGGGATATTTACATTGTAACCATAGGCTGATGGTCCTCCTAAATCTTCTATGGCCCCTGTGCCTGGATATAGGGTCCTTCCGTCTTGGTGAAAGGATATAAATAGGGTATCCTTGTCATTCCAATATATATCTTCTGTTCCATCTCCATGGTGGCAGTCTGTGTCAACTATGGCTACTTTTAATGGACCAAATTCCTGTCTCATCTTTTCTAGCATTATTGCTTCTATATTTATTACACAAAATCCCCTATCTCCATAGACTACTCTATGGGCGTGGTGGCCTGGTGGTCTAACTAGGGCAAAGGACTTGTCGACTTCCTTGTTCATCACTGCTTGGCCGGCTCTTATGGCTCCTCCTACTGATATAAAGTGGGATTCTGTTAGTCTTGATTTTACATGAGGTACGCAAAAATGTACTCTTTGTATATCTTTTTCTTCTCCTATTATTGGGTTAAACATTTCTATGCCTTCTATGTCTTGTATTCCTTCTTCAAATATTTGGTCCTGGGTATATAATAGTCTTTCTTCTCTTTCTGGATGTGTAGGGCTAATTGCCCAGTCAAAGGCTGGAAAGAATACTAGGCCTAATTTATTTTTAGCTTTCATCTTCATTATCACTCCTTAGCTCCATAATATGTCCTGGCTTTATTTGTGCTTTGATTCTCATATTTTTTCCCTTGGTGGAAAATCCATCTACCATATTGAAACTACTTGCTTGTGTTATTTCAGATTCTATTTTATCCTGATCCATGTCAAGGCCGGATGTTTCTAGTAGTTCTATTGCTCTTTTCTTGGCTTGGTCTAGTGTATAATTTTTGGGGATTCTTTCATATATTCCTAATTCTGCTACTGACAATATTCCTTGGCCTGTATCTGCCAGCATGGTTATTTCTATTGTAGGCTTAGCCAAGGCTGCTCCTATTGCATTTGCTACATGGTAGTCCTTTGGAAAATAAGTGGGAAGATTATAGTGGTCTTCTAATATAGGTGACAATACCTTAGCTGGTCCACCTATTATATTAATAGTTTTAGGTTTTATTTTTTTACCATGTAATAATTCTTTTACTGTATACACTGGTTTACTATTTATTTCTTCTAACAAGCTCTCTGTCTTTTTCTTTATTATCTCTGCCATGGTATTTAGTATTTTTTCTCCTACTTGTTGGGCTGTAATATTTAACTCTTGGCCTAAGGCTTCCATGGCTTCTTTAGCTTTTTCTTTGCTATCTTTATTTGGGAGATCCATTAATCCTAAATATGTCATAGCATCTGTTGGTGTTGGCTTTGGTCCTCCAAGGGCGTAGGGCTTACCCATTCTCTTAGGGCCTATTTGCATGACACCATCTTCAACTTTTATGCTACTATCCCCGCCTAAACCTATGGATACGCTGTAAATAGCCCTTACCAGTGTATTGTATTCTGATATTTTAGCTCCTAATGGTTCAAATAATGGGACCCCATCTGCTAGGAAAAATATGTCTGTGGTGGTGCCACCTATATCTAGTAATATGGCATCATCCTTTGTATTCAACAAGGCACTTATTCCCATAAAGCTGGCAGCTGGGCCTGAAAGTACTGTTTCAACTGGTCTTTCTTCTGCTGTTTCAATATCCATTGTTCCCCCATCTGCTTTTAATATATATAGGGGTGGATGGATATTTTCTTTTTCTAAGGATTTTTTCATATTTGTTGAAAAGTCTGTAAAACTTCTATGAACAGCTGAATTTAAATATGATGTATATACTCTTCTTGGAAAGTTTAATTTCCCTGACATCCTGTGTCCCATGGTTACTGTGTCAAAGTCGACCTCCAAGATTTCCTTTATACTTAATTCATTGTGTGGATTTCTAGTGGAAAATTTACTTACTACTGCCGTAGACCTTATTCCCTTGTCATTAAATAAATTAATAGCCCTATGAATTTCCACCATATCTAAGTCTTCTACTACTACACCCCTATGGTCTACATAGCCAGATATAGTTTGGATTTGGCCTTTGCAGGCTGAAAAATCATTGTTTATTCCTGGGCCAGCTTGTATAATCATGCCTACTGGAGATGTTTTATCTTCTACTATGGCATTGGTGGATACTGTGGTACTTAGGTTGATTCTTTTAATTTGGCTTTTATCATAGTCTCTTAGCAATTCTTCTAATGTTGTCCAAATCGTATGGAATAAATCTTCTTTATTTGTTAGTTTTTTAATTGTATTTATTACTTGCTTATCTTTTATTATAACTCCATCTATATGGGTCCCTCCCATATCAAGTCCTACTATCAATATAATTGCCTCCTCTTCCTGATTTTACCTCTCTTATTATTATATCCTTAATCATAGGGTCATATCAAGTTTACTGGGTTTTTCCATATTAAAAACCCCATTACACTAGGTTCTCCAATGTAATGGGGTAGGTA
>CAZWTU010000067.1:0-8713 GCA_964637035.1 uncultured Tissierellaceae bacterium | reverse complement strand
CCTGATTTAATGCCTTCAGATATTATAGGTGTTAATATTTTTAATAAAGAGACTGGCACTTTTACTTTTAAAAAGGGGCCTATATTCAATCAAATATTTTTAGCTGATGAAATAAATAGGACTTCTCCTAAAACCCAATCCAGTTTATTACAGGCCATGGAAGAAGGAGAAATATCAACAGAAGACAAAGATTATATCTTAGATAAACCTTTTATGGTTTTGGCAACACAAAACCCCTTAGAATACCAAGGTACATTTCCACTACCTGAAGCACAATTAGACAGGTTTTTAATGCGTTTATCCCTTGGATATCCTGAAAAACATTTTGAAAAACAAATATTAATAAATCATAAGGCAATAAAGAATTTAGAATCTATTGAGCCTGTTATATCTCAAGAAGATCTTATAAATATGCAAAACAGGGTTGATGACTCCCATGTCCATGAAGATGTTATAGACTATATTATAAATATATCCAATGGAACTAGACAATCTAAGGAATTACAGCTTGGTGCTAGCCCTAGAGCTTCTATTGATCTTTTAAGGGCTGGAAAAGCTAAAGCATTTTTAGAGGGTCGAAACTATGTTACCCCTAAAGATATCAAAGATATAGTTGTACCCCTTCTAGGCCATAGACTGATTCTATCTCCAGAAGCTAGGATTGAAGGAAAGGAGATTAAGGATATCCTAGAAAGGGTTCTTGATAAAATATTTCTTCCTGTGATTTCTAATGACTAAAAAAAGATTTACCTTTATATCTTTGTTTATCCTTACATTATTATATGCATTATTAGTAGGTGGCACCGTGCCTTATTTTATCTTTTATGCATTTTCTCTAACCTTCCTGATTCCCTTAATACATAATTTTTTCATTTTGAAAAGCCTTAAGGTGACAATTCAGATACCTAAGGGGTCATTCTATGTTGGAGAGAAAATCCAAGTACAATATAATATTAAAAATAATAGTATTTTTTATATTCCCTATATGAAAATTAATAATAATATGGTTAAAGTATTATCTAGGGATATCCCTCAGGAAATCTTAACCAACCTAAATCGAAAATCTACCTTTGTCCATAAGGAAGAATTAGTTATGAAAAGGCGAGGATATTATGAATTTGGTGAAATAGAGATATTTATCAAAGATGTCTTTGGGCTTTTCCCCTTAAAAGGGAAGTTTTCTGATAAAAGTTCTATTTTAATATATCCTGAACCTATAAGCCTGATCACCTTCCAAGTGCCACGTGTTGGCCAATTAGGTAATTTACTTATTAATGATCCAATTTTCCAGGACAGGTCCAGGGTTTCCTCCCTAAGAGATTATAGGGAAGGGGATTCTATTAAATCTATCCACTGGAAACTCCTAGCAAAACAAGATAATTTAATAGTAAAAGATTATGAAAATCGGGGAGATACAAATGTCAGTATATTTGTGGATAATTATAGGGAAAATTATAAAGGGGATGTGGATCGTCATCTTGAAGACACAGTTGTAGATATTTCACTTAGTATAGTAGACTATTATTTAAATGAAAATATTTTAGTAAGTTTTCAAAGCCAAGATAATGAAAACCACATTAAAGTTCAAGGCCAACAAAGTTCTCACATAAAATCATTTTTGGAAACATTAGCTCGATTTATCCCCAATGGAAATACTGATTTTAAAGACTTTGTCCTTGGTAAAATAGAGTTTATGGAGAAAAATGCTACTATTATTATAGTAAGTCCAAATTTTGATAAGTCTATTGGAACCTTAGGGATTTTACTTAAAAGTAAAAATTTAGATCCCCTATTTATAATAGTAAATGATAGTGACAACAAAACTGGTTTTTTAGATCATAGTGTGGAAAGTAAGTTAAGTAGGGAAAATATACCAGTTTATATATTAAATCACACTAGCAATATTAAAGAAATCCTGGAGGGTCAATATGGAAAATAAAGAAAGAATACTTAATAACATTTTATATTCTTCTATGGTCTTTAGCTTGGCCTACATATTTGCCATAGCCATAGGATTGGATATAGGTTTTATTTTACAGGCTTTTATTGTATTTTTATTTTCTATGATTATAAAGTTCCTTATTTTTAATCCTATATTTGTCTATGTTTTTCTTATTATCATATTTATTTCCACAATAGTAATAAGTTATTTCTTTCCTTTTTTTATAGCCCCTTTTATTGAAAGTACTACAATGTTTATAACTAATGTCTTTCACAATCTGAGAGGCCGTGAAAACATTGCAAGTGAAAACATACTAATATTTTGGGGTGTTTTAGTTATTTTTATTTCATTATGTACAGGAATTATTATATTTAAAAAGAAATCTATTTATCTCTTATTGCCTATTTATACTAGCTTTTTTTTATTTTATTGGTACACACACATTGATCCTGCTTATTGGATGTTCCTCTTATTTTTGGCTATGTTTTTTATTCTAATGGCTTTAAATAAATATAATAGTGAAGTTTTTATAAGAGATAAATTTTTTATTCCTGATTATAAAGACCTTTATCCCCCTTGGATAAAAATTGGAATCCTATATGCACTAATTATTATTATCTTAGCTGCAACACTACCCAAGACCTCTAATATAATTAAGTGGCCTTGGCTTCAAGCTAAAGTCTATCAAGCTTTCCCTGAAATTGAAAACTGGAGATCCTCCGGTGGTTTTAGTAAAAATTATGGAACTACATCTTATTTTGATTTTTCTTTAACTGGATATGAAGCTATCCCTTCCAGATTAGGAGGACCTGTAGAATTAAGCGATGAAAAGATAATGACAGTTTATTCGGATAATCCCCAGTATTTGAGGGGCAATATTAAGCACAAATATACTGGTGATTATTGGGAAATATTAGCTAGTAATTTAGAAGATTATCGATCAGGAAATGATTTTAGCAAACTTAAGAAATTTGAAAAAAATAAATTTTACAAGGAATCATCTATTAAAATTACTTTTAATTCCTTTTCCTCCAAGACTATTTTTGCTCCTTATAGGCCGTCTAACCTACACCTAGAAAAGAATTCTAAAATAATGGTGGATATGGACTATGGCTTAATCCTATCAGATGGGATTTATAGTGGAGAAGGTTATAATATAACAGCCCAGCTTCCCTTGCCTTATGATGAATTAATAAAATTAGGTATTTCTAATAAGAAAGAGGATATTATAAATTTAAATAAATACTTGGACATTCCTGAAGATAAAATAAGTGATGCTACAAAAGATTTGACAAAAAATATTGTTAAAGGCCTAGATAGCGATATAGAAAAAGCTAGGGCCATGGAAGACTATCTTAGAAATAACTATGAATACAGTTTAGATGTTAGCCAAATTCCTGAAAATCATGAGTTTATTGACTATTTCCTATTTGTGGAAGGGAAGGGTTACTGCACTTACTATGCAACAACTTTAGCTATAATGCTTCGTTTAGAAAACATACCTTCCAGGTATATAGAAGGGTATTTGGCTAGAGACTTAAAAACAAAAGGTGTCTACCAAGTAAAACAGGAAAATGCACATACCTGGGTTGAAGCCTTTATAGAGCCTGTTGGTTGGATAAGATTAGAGCCTACTCCAGCCTATCCTATAAGTCCTAGATATGATGAAGTATCAGGTGGAGATGCTTCATATGATGAGACTGGTGAGCCCAACACTATTTTACCTGATAGGGATTTCTGGGAAGAAGGAAAAAAACCTGAAGCAGAAGATCAAGAAGATATGCTTAATGGAAATAATATAGTCTCTGAAGAAAACCAGCTAGATGAAAGAGATAATAGGAAGAGGTATTTTCTTTTATTTTTAGGTGGCTTATTTTCAATCTTACCCATTAGGTTCTTGTTTGTTTTTTTCAAGATTAAGTACAAGAATTTTAAAATGAAAAATTACTCTGATCGAAAAAAGATTGTTTACTTGTATAATGATATTGTTAAACTAGCAGAAGTATTAGGATATCCTCAGGAATACGGGGAAACCCATAGTGAATATGCAAGTAGAATTGCTTTTAATTTCTATTACTTTGACCATAAGGGTAAAAAGGAAATCACTGAAAACTTTATAAGAAATAAATATGGAAATTCTCCAGTTCCTGAAGAAGATATATTAGAAATGGAGAATTTTAAGAAGAATCTAAAACAAAGGATTCGAAGCAACTTAGGTGTTTTAAAATATTTACAATTCTATTTAAAATTGTAAGTCTAAAGGATTGGTGTAAGAAACTTTACGCCAATCTTTCTTATTATCTATATTGAAAAATACACCATTTGTATTTAACCTCTTTTCATTGCCAATCCATAGGATTGTATCTTTCTCAATTAAATCATATAAATTTACCACATCTTCATTGAACATTCTAATACAACCAAGGGATACATACCTACCTATACTTTCTTTATTTGAATTTCCATGTATTCCATAGACGCCTCCACCCTGTAAACTTAAACCCATCCATCTTTTGCCCAAGGGGTTATTAGGGTCCCCTCCTCTTATAGGCTTAAATCTGCCAGCACCACCCCAAGCCGGATTCTTATACTTAGTGACTATTGTAAACTTACCCTCTGGTGTATGGCTTGGTGTTTTTCCTGTTGCAACAGGATATTTATTTATTACTTCCTCCTTATGTAAATGATATAAAGTATTACTATCCTTATTTATTATTAACCAACTTTCTTGGGGGATATCATGGGTAAATTCTAATTCTACCTGCGGGATACTTATTTGATTTAATTCCATATCTTGATTTATTTTTTCATATGTTTGTCTTCCAACTTTCCCATCAACCTTTATGGCATTATCTGCTTGATACTTCATTACTGCATTTTTTATATTAGTATCAAAATAGTAGCCCTCTTCTGTATCTAAATATCCTTTGACTTTTAAAAAGCTTTTAAGCCTAAGGACCTCATCGCTTAATATGCCTTCATTTAAATTTAATCCATAAATGTCAAATTTATTAATCTCTATTGTCTCCTCTATTTCTTCATCTATTACTTCTTCCTCATTAGCTACTTCTGTTATATCATTCCATATGCTATTTATATTTTCTTTTGTGGTTTCATTAATATTTAAAGTTGACAGTATAAGAAAAATAAGCACTAACCTTTGGATGTACATTAAAATCCTCCTTCTATGGGAATATATATTATTATATTCCTATAGAAGGAGGATTATGGCTAAAACTATTATATAAATATTTCCGGCTCTTTTCTTGCTTTCAATTCATCTTCCAATTCTTTTTTATGTCTTAAGTAATCTTTATCATCAAAGTATTTAGAATTAGTAGGGCATTTTTTTATACAAGCTCCACATTTTATACAGATTCCAATTAATTTACTTACATGGTCATAGTCAATAGACCCCATGGGGCATGCTTCTACACATATTTTACAATCTATACAGTCATCTCTTGTCTTAGGCATTACCTTTCTTATGTCAACTGGATTTTTATCTTCATCCCTTGGCACATAGTGTTTTTTATAAGGCCTATTACCTTTTATTTTTAAAGTATCATGGGGTTTGTCATCTATTATCTTTAAATACACATCATCTGCAAAACTTCTGGCAATTAACAAGTCATCATTATCTGGTCTATCCTTAGCCAGAGTCTTTGAAAAACTATGTTCTCCTATAAAGCTACCACCAGCAATTATATTAAAACCATTTGATAGCAATATATCATTTAATTCGATTAGGGCATCATCATAATCCCTATTTCCATATAATACTACTGGTATAGTCATTGTATTTGATCCCTTTATTGTATTTAAGTATTTTACTAATACATTAGGCACCCTACCTGCATATACAGGAAGCCCTATTATAAGTATATCATCTTCTCTAAAATTGGAACTAGCTTGTCTTGCCTTTGGTAATGTAAAATCAATGGTAGTTCCTTTTTCAATACCCTCTTTCTCTAAGACCTTGTCCCTAATTTCCTCTACTAGCTTTTTTGTAGTGGAAGTCGGACTGAAATACATAGTATTTAATCTTTTCATCTTACCACCCTTTTTCACAAGTATTATTTTATATATTTATTAAAAAATATTATGGCTTCTTCCATCATTTTAGTGCTTACTATATGATTTAATCCTGGATATTCTACAAACTTAATCTTTTCCTTTTCATCATATTTGGGCATTATTGTATTGTAAAAGAGTCTTTGACTTTCTATGGATACTACCTCATCAGCATCCCCATGTAATAATAATATTGGCCTACTTTTAAGAAGGTCTATATTTTTAATTGGGTCCATGATTTCTACCCTGTTTTCTATCTCTTCTATCTTGTCTATCTTGTCTACAATAGGTATCTTAGCTGCATCCTTAATTAGGTCTTTAATTACATCTTTATATTCATTTTTAATTTCATTTTTACGCAAATCTTCAATTACATTTTTAATTAAACCTTTAACTATACTATTAGTATTTTCCCAAGCCATGGTGCCATTTAATACTACTAAGCCCTTGATATAATCATTGTGTGTATATATTCCAGAAGCAATTATACCTCCCATGGAATTACCTATTACTCCAATTTTATCTTTATTTATATTATATTTCTTTATAAGACCCCTGATCAAAATAGGCCATTCATCAATACTCCTCAGTGCAGTAACCCATAATTCATCTCCCTTATCTATACCATAATGACTAAAGGGGTCTCGTTCACCATGATTTATGGAATCAGGTATGACAACTCTGTAACCTACTGAAGATAGGATAAACCCTCTTATTCTTTGAGTTTCTTTACTTGAACTCCAACCATGGTATAAAACTATTGTGGCAAGATCATTGTCCACCCCCTTAGGCGTAAGTACAATTATAGGTATATCTTCTATATAGGTCTTTTCTTCAATTATATTGTAAAAACCAAAATTACTCATTTTATAAGCCCCTTCCATATATGTTATATCCACATTTTCTACATTTTCCATCCTCTATACTAATGTTTTTTCCATATATACTTCTATCTATGAGCCTTACATGGCAACTTTTACAATAGGTATTATTGTCAACTCCACCTACATTTCCAATATAAACATAATCAAGATATTCCTTGCATATTCTTTTTGCATTTAGCAAAGTTTCAACATTAGTAGGTGGAATATCCATCTTATAAGCAGGAAAATATCTACTAAGATGAAGAGGTATCCCAGGATCTATTTTAGCTATTGTCTTAGCTAGATTTCTAATCTCATCTATAGAGCTATTCTTTCCCCCTATTACAAGAGTAGTAATCTCTAGGTGAGTAGATTTTGCTGCTAGGTCAATAGTCTTTAAGACTGGATCTAATTTCCCCTTGCAAATAGAATCGTAAAAAGAATCATCCATGGCCTTTAAATCTATATTCATAGCATCTATATAGGGAAGAAGTTCTCCTAATGGTTCTTCATTTATGTATCCATTAGTTACCATTGTAGTCTTAAGATTTTCTTCTTTAAGTTTTTTTGATAAATCTAATACATATTCATACCATATACTAGGTTCGTTATAAGTAAATGCAAGACCAATTGAATTTTTTTCTTTAGCCAAGGATATTATATCATTATCTGAAATTTCCCTGGCAAAGCTATCATCATATACAATTTCCCAGTTTTGACAAAAATCACAAGCTAAATTACATCCAAAACTCCCAATAGAAAATATATTAGAAGCTGGATAAAAATGATATAGGGGCTTTTTTTCCACAGGATCATAAGCATAAGACGTTAATTTCCCGTAATTCATAGAATAAAGAATACCATTTTCATTTTTCCTAACCCTGCATATTCCAGTTTGTCCATCGCCTATAGTGCAATTATGAGGACATAAGTTGCAACTAACATAGTTCTTTTCCTTTTTTTCATAATACATGGCTTCTTTCATATTCATCACCCTTTAATAATATCTTTTAACCTCAAACCTTTCCATCTTATATTCTTCATCTGGTCTTATATTTGCCTTTTCTAGAGCTATGCTTACTTGTTCTTCTGCACTATCTATACCTTCTAAATTAGGAAGTAAAAGTCCTTTTCTAAAGCCTTTAGACACTATAACTCCATATCTTTTTATGTCTAATTCATCTATGGAGGAAATTGGCTCTGGATCTGAAAGAATATCTACTGAATATACTAATTCAACTAATTCACTTTCTCTCACAGGTTGAAATCTTGGATCTTCTGTACCTGCTGAAACAGCATTTTGTATTATCTCAAGTTCAACACTGTCTCTCACAGGTTGAATAGTACCTATACAACCTCTTAACATACCATGCTTTTTAAGTGTCACAAATACGCCTTTTCTTACTCCAATGGTTTTTTCTGGAACTGGTAAATATTCCCCATTCCTTATATAGTATTCCAAACTATCTTTAGCCAAATTTACATATTCTAATTCCACTCTTACACCTTCCTTTCTAATATATCTATCTTTGCGGTAGAATATCCTACACCAAAGGGACCTTCATAGGATAAAACTTCAGTTTCTAATTTATAACTGTCAAGGGTACCCGCCATTATCATAAGAGATCTAAGACCACATTCTCCCGCTTTTTCTGCCAGGTCTAAATCAAAGGATATTATATCCTCCATATTTCCTTCTTTTATAATATTTACAATCTTTTCATCAAATATTTTTCCTTTAGGTGAATAGCTATAAGGGCCATCATTTGATAATTTATGTGATAAATCACCTGAGGCTATAATAACTACTTTCTCATTTAGGTCCTTAGCGGCC
>CAZWTU010000066.1:0-8783 GCA_964637035.1 uncultured Tissierellaceae bacterium | reverse complement strand
ACCAGCGACACGTAGATTTTCAGTCTACTGCTCTACCGACTGAGCTATCCGGGCACATATAACTATGTTGTCAGTTTACCATCTTTACCTAGATGCAATTACTGTGCTTTGCGGACTAAGTGATTCACACAAAACAGAAATTCACTGTTTTGGTTCTCTACTCATACCGACTGAGCTATCCGGGCACATATAAGACAAAGACAACAATAATTAGTATATAATAGGTCTCTAAAAATGTCAACTCTTATTTTGTACTTCTAGGCATTTTAGCCTATTAAATCTTCTAAGTCAGCCTTTGTAAAATTATGTTTTGTATTACAAAAATGGCATACCACTTCTGCTTTCCCATCTTCATCTATCATAGCTTGAATTTCTCCATCACCTAGACTTTTTAGAACAATCTCAATTCTTTCCCTACTGCAATCACAGGAATACTTCAATTCAACTTTATCTAGCACTTTCATTTCAAAGTCCTTTAGTAATTCTTTCATTATATCTTCAGGAGATAATCCTTTATCTATTAAGCTAGATACAGGTTCCATATTATTTAAAGCATTTTCTATTTTACCTATATCCTCATCTAAGATACCTGGTAATAGTTGAATTATATATCCTCCAGCCGCTCTTACAGAAATATCTTTATCTACTAATACACCTAAACCTACAGCTGATGGTTGCTGTTCTGATAACATATAATAAGAAGTTAAATCCTCAGCAATTTCACCAGAAACAAGTTTAGCTTGCCCTACATATGGCTCCCTAAGACCTAAGTCCATAATAAGGGTTAATGTACCATTATTACCTACTACTCTACCTACATCTAATTTCCCATCTTGTCTAGAGTCTGCATCTGCATAGGGATAATCTGCATAGCCTTTTACTATTCCCTGATTATTTGCAACAACCATTATATTACCAATTGGTCCTCCGCCTGAAATTTTTAAGGTCAATCTATCATTTTCATTTTTCATCATAGTTCCCATTATACCACCAGCTGTTAAACTTCTCCCTAGGGCTGCTGTTGATGTAGGAGACGCCTTGTGGGTTAATCTCGCTTCTTCTACCATATTAGTTGTTGTAGCTACTAGTATCCTTATATTCCCCGTCTTATCTATTCCTTTAATTACATAGTCTTTCATTTTCCACCTCTATAATATAGTTATTTTATAGCAACAAAATTTATTCTTTCAGTAGTCTTATCTATTTCATCAAATGTAAAACCCTTGTAATAATCTACACCAGTAAATCCAACTTTGTAAAGTAATTCTTCTATTTCCTCTACCCCGTATGCCTTTTCTATATGTGTCTCATCAAATCTTTCATAATTTACCTCATTGTCTTTAAAGAAAAATGTTAAATAAAATTCACATATATCTTCCTTTTCATTATAAAAGTTCTCCCAAATATAAAATACATCTTCTCTATCTTCTATAAAAGTATTATTTCCTATTATATGTTTTAATTTATAATAGGAATTTATATCAAAGATAAATATACCATCTTTTTCTAAATGTTTCCAGACATTTTCAAAAGTTTTTTCCAAGTCTTCTTTTTTAGTAATGTAGTTTATGCTATCACATATTGATATGATTCCATCATAGGTCTTTTTCAAATTAAAATCTATCATATTTTGATTCATAATTTCCACATTTTTATACTTTCTAAGTTTTTTATATGCTTTAGCTAGCATGTCTGATGACAAATCAAAACAGGTAAGGTCGTAACCTTCCTTAGCTAAATAATATGAGAGATTTCCTGTGCCACAAGCCATCTCCAAAATTCTACTAGGATCAATATTAAATTTTTTAAATATTTCTTTTATATATTCAAACCAATCTTCATAATTAAAGTCTGTCATTAACTCATCATAAAGTTTGGCAAACTTCCCATAGTTACTCATAGCTCCCCCTTTAAAACATTATTCCTTTTCTTTAGACTGTTTCATCTTCCTCTTTTTAACAGTAATTAAGCCACCTATTCTTCCAGTTTCTTTTGCTGTTAAGCCACCCCAGCCTACTTGCTCAAGTTTATCCGTTAGACCAAGTTCTTCTGCTATTTCGTATTTCCATTTATCCTCCATTGTTTCTATTTTTTTCTCTTTCTTTTTTCTTTTCTTTTTACTATTATTCATTACAACCCCTCCCAAATATATTATTGGGATTAACAGGTTTATTTATTCTATAAGTATAAATATTTAACATTTACTATAATAAACAATAAAACAATCCCTAGAACAGGCAGGTAATCTGTCATTTTTGCTTTTAAAGGCTTTTCTATTTCTATATCAACTTCTAAAGATTTTATTTCTTCATCCTTGCTTTCAGGAAGTTTCTTTATTAATTTCACCAAAATAAAATAAGAAACTAGAGCCATCATACCTATTATTAATATCGTTATTATCATTTGCACTTCATAATTAATTTCTGGAACTGGCATGTCCATATGAATCATATTTTCTTGTGCTTTACTTGCAAAATAACCTATGGTCATTGCTATCCCATTATTTAATCCATGTGCCAGCATTGAAGAATATATTGAATTAGTCTTAGACACCATAATACCAAAAATTATACCTAATAATATAGGTCCCACTAGGTTTTGTAAATTTAAATGAAATATGCCGAAGAGTATGGCGGAATATATTATTGCCTTTTTCTTTGACAAATTACTGTAAGCATTCATGATAGTACCCCTAAACATTATTTCCTCGCATATACCCGGAGATACCCCAATAACAAGTAAAGATACTATATACATAGCTAGTGTACTTGGCAAGGGAGCGGTACTAAGCACTAGTTCCCCAAACATTCCTAGTATGAATATAACTATTAAATTTAAGAACACAGCAATTGGATAAGTAAATAAAGTTATTCCACCTATATACAAAACTTGCTTAAAACTTATTTTATTTAGCTTGAGAGTTTCTTTAAGAGATAGTCCCTTAAGTTTTATATATATGAGATTTGGAATTAAAATTATTATATATTGTGTGATTAATAAACCAGAATATATTTCTCTTCCTTGAACTATGGACCCTAATGTAATAAATAGAATTCCTAATATGAAATATAAAGTATTTGCATGAAATATTGAATTCTTATTTAAATCTTCCATAAATTTTCCCCCCTAAATGTCTATTAACATAAATACACCTACAGAATATTCTGTAGGTGGCTTTTTAATCAAATGTAAATATATATGGTATATTTCTATAATGATCTCCATAGTTAAGTCCGTATCCTACTATAAAAACATCCGGAATACTAAAACCAACATAATCTGGATTTAGATCTACCTGCCTTCTACTTGGCTTATCAAGCATTACACATATTTTTATTGAATTTGGATTCTTTTCTTCTAGTTTTTTCTTTACCTTGTTTAAAGTATGGCCAGAATCCATAATATCGTCCACTATTAGCACTTCCCTACCCTCTACCTTAGTTCGAAGATCGTGTATGATTTCTACATTCCCAGAGGATATCTCATCATGACCATAGCTTGCTGTTGTCATAAAGTCAACTTCAACCGGTATGGATAAGTCCCTAACCACATCTGAGGTAAATATAAAACTTCCCCTTAATAAAGATACTACTAAAAGATCCTTATCTTTATAATCATTACTTATAATTTCTCCTAATTTTTTGACCCTAGTAGCAATATCTTCTCTACTGAAAAGTATCTTTTCTCTTTTGCCATCTTTCACATTTTCCTCTCCTCTCTCTCTATTATTTCATTAGTACTTTTTATTAATCTTTTTCTTATATCCCTTACTTCTTTCAATATAAGATTAAGTGTATATTGAAGACTTATTAGTATTATCAATATTATAGCACTAAATATGAGATTTGTGTTCATAATTTCATCTTATCCTCCAGTTATTTTGTTTTACCCCTCTATCTCTGATAACTCCAATCTGTTATTGTCTTCTTCCAAATATTCTAATTTTGAAACAGACACTTCAAAAGCCACTCGCTTTTCAACTTCCCCTGTAGATAGTTTTTTTTGATACTCCCTACTCTGTATTCTCCCCCATAATTTTATATGATCTCCCACTAACATTTTCTCACAGAATCTAGCATTCCTCCCCCAAGAAATACAAGGTATATAATCTGATTTGTTATATGCCCTATTTACAGCTATTAAAATATCAGTTATTTCCCTTCCAAAAGGTGTAGTCCTATAAATAGGTTTCTTACATATATACCCATCTAAATATATTTCATTAGGCTTTTTTAAACTTTCTTCTAATTCTTCATCATCAGGCACATAAATATCCTTAGCAAATATAGTAAGAACCAATCTGTTGTTATTGTTTATATACCTATTATAAGACCTAAGCTGACCTTCTACAATAACATATTGTCCTAAATCTAAATCTAAATTTAAAATAAGCCTTTCAGATATAGTAATAGGTAATAAATCCACAGAATCACTTAACCTAGGCACTTCTACATTCAAAATGTAAAAACCCTCACCATACATTTCATGGCTAAACTCTTTTTCTGTCACCACTTTCCCAACTAATTTTACCATATTTGTCTCCATAATCTTGTCATCCATTTTTTATCCCCCTCTATTCCTGTGTTTTGAACCTATATCTAATATATTCTTAAGAGTGCGGAAATATAACAAAAAATAAAAATAATAGATATATTTTCTCATCCGTATATATCTATTATTAGACAAATATTTGAAAAGTCCTCTTTTTTTGTTAATTGTTTTATAATTCTAAAGTTTCATCCTTAAGTAAATGGCGGTGATTACGGCTTGTTAATAATCCGCATGCTAATACAGCCATAGCAGAATAAATATCATCCTTTTTTTCAGACCTTATTATAATAGGCAATTCAAATGGTTCAATAGTTTCACCATTAATAGTCTTTAATCCTCTTTGAAAACATATATTGGCCTTTCTAGAATCATCTATATTGTAACTGGAAAGATTTATAGCCGCCTTATTATTAAAACCATAACTTATCACCACTGATTTTTCATTGTCTTCTATAAGATTATTCCAGTTATCTACATCACAATTTAATATTATGGTATTTGAAGATTTGAATATTTCTTTTAATTTTTTTTCATGATCTTTACTTAGGTTAATAAAATTATGAATGAAAATATCAAATTCTATATCTAGACTTCTTATGGCTCCTATCATATCCGCCTTTATGTCTATGGTTAAGATTTCCTTATCTTCAGCCTTAAATATAGCTAAGCTTCCAGTACTATTTATATAATGAACAATATAACCAGCACTTTGCAACATATCTTTTAGCATAATAAAGCTAGTTCTTTCTTTATTATCTTCAACTATTCCAACTACTAATACCTCCCAATCATTCACTATATCCTCATCCTTTGCTAATCTACTAGTATTTGCCTTCCAGTATTATCCATTCTAAAATTGTCTTTGTAAATAAGTTCAGATACAGGTACTATTTCATAGCCGCTTTCCAATAGTCTTTCTATAACTATAGGTAAATATTCTTTAATATACTTTGCATTATTGTGAAACAAAACAATTGAACCCTTCCTTATATTTCTTGTTACCCTATCGACTACTTGTTGGGTTCCCAGTTCCTTCCAATCTAATGAATCTACATCCCATTGAATTGGGTAATATCCAATTTCCCTACATGTCGTAATCAGTAAGTCGTTATAGTCCCCAAAAGGGGGTCTAAATAAGATAGGCTTTTTACCCGTTAGTTTTTTTATCTCTTCTCCTGTACTATTTATTTCTTTTATTATTTGTTCTCTGTTTAATCCACTCATATTAGGATGGGTTGCTGAATGGTTTTGAACTTCATGCCCTCTTTTAGCTATTTCTTTTACATCTTCTGGATATTTATCTACCCAAAATTTGACTAAGAAAAATGTGGATTTAATATTATATTTATCTAATGTATCCAATATACCCTCAGTATATTCGTTCCCCCAAGCTGAATCAAAACTAATGGCTATCTTTTTTTCATCTGTCTCCACGCTGTATATCGGAAGTTCTTTGGTCGTTGAAAAAACTGATACTATATTACCAGTAGTCTTAACTGATATATATACAAAGAAAATTAAAGCTATACACAGTAAAATCAATAGTCTAATTGTAATATTCTTTTTCATATTATCCCTCCAAGTCAATAGATGAAATAAACTATATACTCTTATATAATTTATTCTAAACTTCTATTAATATAACTAATGAAGGCATATTTCTTATATAAAAAGACTTCCTAGTTATGGAAACCCATATCTCTAGGAAGTCTTTGTCCTAACTATTCATTTTCATAAATATATAGTTCTTTGTCTCCTAAATTATTAGGATCAATTATTTCTTCTTTATTTTTGGGTATAGTTATTACCTCTTTTACCCCATCAGATATATACCTTTTACTAGGATTCTTATCAAAATAATCTATCCAATTATACATTCCCACATTATCCACCTTCATTTCTGATGCCCTTATTCTCGGTAATGACAATGGATTAAATTTCATGTCTAGGGGTGATAAGGCTGGATTCCAACCTACATTTAATATTGCTATGTTTTCATAATTTATATTTTCATAATTTCCTTTTTCTAGATAAATTTCTAAATCATCACTAGGTCTTTGACCGTAGCATAGAGCATAAGTGTTTACATTATAATCGGGCAAGATATCATTTATTAACCTTACTTGTTTGCCTATGGCCTCTTGCATAATCTCTTTATTTTCAATTCCCTTCATACCTCTATGGTCTATTGTATGATTACCTATACTGTATCCATTATCTACTAAGAAATTTAATTTATATTCTAAATGCTCAGCTTGTCTAAAAGCATTACTTCCAAAAACAAAGAAACTTGCCGTTGTATTAAAGTCTGGATATTCTTTTTTGAAGTTTTCAAGAATACCTATGGCTGAATTTGGGTCTATAATTTCTTCTCCATTTTCATTTTCTATAATCCTAAAATTATTTTCGTTACCATCATCAAAAGTAAGTACTACAGGTGTTTTACCGGCTTCTATATCCATATTATCATTTACATAATCCTCTAGACTTACTGCTCTATAATCCTTTTCATAAAGATTTAGTAAATCTTTATGAAAGTTTTCTGGTGTCCTAGTCCACTCTTCCTCTTCTTGTCCTATGTTGTGGTACATTAATATCATAACTTGTCCGGCTTCATTTGGCTTTAAAGTTAAATCTATGGTTTCTTTAGGATCTTCAACTTCTTCTAATTCTTCTTCTTTTGCTTCTTCTTTCCCTTCCTCATTCTGTACATTTTCTCCATTAGGATTAGTAGGGGTTAGATTGTTTAAATCATCTTCGCTAATATTCTTTCTACATCCTGTAAATACTAATAATGAAACTATTAATAAAATTAAAATAAACGATTTTTTTATTTTCATTTTTATGATTCACTCCCAAGTTGATTTTTATTCTCTTTATAATTATACATTAATATCATCAGAAGACAAATATAAATTATGATTATAGACATCCTTGGTAAATTTTATACATTAGTTTATAATTTACCAGAGTATTTTTTTCTTAGAAGGTTATATTAATATCACAACAAGAATTTATGTTGTTGAAAAAGGAGGTTTGGAAAATGGCTAACAATAATAACAGCAATAGGATAGTAGTTCCTGAAGCTAGAGCAGCCTTAAATCAAATGAAGTTAGAGATTGCCAATGAATTAGGTTTAGCAAATTATGATAATGAAGATAAAGGAAATCTTACTTCCAGACAAAATGGTTATGTTGGTGGATACATGACTAAAAGATTAGTTGAATCTGCTCAAAAACAACTTGCAGGAAAATAATATAGTTTAAATAATTTTAAAACAGGGTTGTGGATTTCCACTTCCCTGTTTTTTTATGTTATAATATAAAATATAAATTATTATTTAAAAAGAGGTGTGAAATATGTTTATTGAAAATACTGAAGAATTAGCCCAAAATAAATTACTTTTATTATATATTATAAAGCTTTCGCCTAATAACTTTACTAAAAATGAGATAACTGAATTTGTATTAGATAAAAATTACATGAATTACTTTTTAATACAGCAATATTTAAGCGAGCTAATCAATGCTAATTTTATCCAACTTATAAAAGAAGATTCTAGGGAAGTCTATCAAATTCTAGAAAAGGGAATAAATGCCTTATCTTATTTTGAAGATAGAATTACTGATGATATAAAAAATGAATTAAATGCTAAATTTAATAAGGATGTAGAAGAAAAAGTGATCCAAACTCAAGTAGTTTGTGACTATTATTCAAAAGAAAACAATCAATATGTTGTGAATTTGAAGTTAGTAGAAAATGAAGAAACTTTATTTAGCCTCTATCTAGATGTAGGAAATGATAAGCAGGCAAAATTAATTTGTGATAATTGGAAGGAAAGTCCGGACCATATATATCAAAACATAATTAAGGTCTTAGTAGAATCTGATACAAGCACATTAAAGTAAGAAAATCCCATAATCATATGACACATCCTATAGATATTTAATTTATGTAGGTAGTATTATCTTAGTCAAATAGAAAACTACTGTAAATTTTACAGTAGTTTATATATTGTTCTTACTTCACCTATTAAATAAAGTGAGCCTCCAAAAACTATAACATCATCCTTTTTAGCCAATTCCATGGTTTTTCTGATTGCTTGCCTAATATCTTTTTCTATATAAATATTTTTATTATATTTAGATGCTTTTTCTTTTAATGCCTCTGCTTCTAACTTTCTAGGCATATTTACTTCCGTAGCTACTATTACATCAGCCATAGGAGCTAAT
>CAZWTU010000065.1:0-8842 GCA_964637035.1 uncultured Tissierellaceae bacterium | reverse complement strand
CTTTGCAAAGTTTCCTCCACCTCTTTGGTTCATATCTCCACAAGCTTCTTCTGAACACTCAATTACGTATTCAACTTCATCTGGATCAATGTTTTGTTTTTCTAGTAAATGCCATGCTGCTAAAACACCTGAAGCCTTAACTACAAGGTTTTCTAGTATAACATGAGCGTTTAAGTTTACATCAACTTCATGTGCTCTTTTTACACAACCAACTAATTCTTTATTGAAATAAAGAGGTTCTGCATCAAATTCATTAACAAATCTTTCTATATCAGCAAGATCGTGCCCTTCTTTTAATCTAGCTGAATGCTCTTCATCAACTAATGGATGTTTTTCTAATTTTGCTTTAACGTCTGCTGTAAATTCTGTTGAAAGTAATACTAAATCAAATACATCTGACATTTTAATAAGACCTAAGAATTCATCTTGAGGCATTATTTCACCAAATTTACCATCTCTTTTAGCATCTGCAACATCTTTATCATACCATGGTTGCTCGATTGTCTTTAATTCTTCTGGTTTATGGTTTCCAATATATACTTGATTTGGCATATAATTAACCGCTGCTTCATAACTACGTATATGATTTGGCAGTTGTTTTAAATACTCAGATTCTGGGTTTAAAAACCTTTCAGTTGTTTGTGTTGTACCATTATTCATTATCATATCCGGTGCATGTGCTAATATATAAGATGCACCCCTTACTACTGGATAATTCATATGTCCACCTCCATAATATTTGGTATGTAATCCCCTAAAGAAGAGTGTTTTCACTTCTTTAGGGGTAGGTTTTATTTCTTATTTTTTTGGTTCAAAGACTGTTTGTTCTTCAACTTCAGTTGTTAAAGCTTTTAAAGCAGTTTCAACTAAGTTTCTTCTAAGTGCTTTCTCTTCTACTGGATCCAAGTTAGGATTTCCAAGTGGATGAGGTATAGCAATTGCTGGAACAATTCTGTTAGCTCCTACTGTTAAAGATATTGGAACTACTGTACACATATGGACTACTGGAATTCCAGCACGTTCAACTTCCTTCACCATCGTTGCGCCGCAACGAGTACAAGTACCTCAGGTAGAAGTTAAGATAACAGCGTCAACACCGTCTCTTTTCATTTCTGCACTGAATTCTTCGGCGAAAGCTTTTGAGCTTGCTACAGCAGTACCATTTCCTACTGTTGAGTAGAAATATCTGTGTAATTTGCCAATCTTGCCTTCCTTTTCCATATCTCTTAAAACATCTACAGGTATAACTCTATCTGCATCTAAATTAGCATAAACTGGGTCATGACCACCATGTGCTGTTTCCCATTCACCTTCAACTAAATCATCTACGCCTTCAATATCGTATTTACCATATTTTTGTGCTGATGATGATTCGATATGATCTGGGTTACCATGTGGAACAATACCACCTGATGTAACTATTGCAATAGTAGCTTTACTTATATCTTTTATAGCTGGATTAGGGTCTACTCTGTCAAAGTTTGGCATTGGGAATTCAGTAACAAATTCTTCACCTTTAAGTTTCTTCAACATCATATCTACTGCTCTTTCTGAACCTCTCTTATCAGTAAAGAAGTTTTTCCTGATTCCTCTAGGTAAATATCCTTCTTCTTCAGGTGAACCTACTTCTTCACCTTTAACCAATTTTAATGCTAGTGGAACCATTTTACTAACTGCATCTTTCATTCCTGCTGCTGAGTTTCTAGTAGAAACAACATGAACAGCTTTCTTAAACATGTCAGCACCAGGGTTTTCAATGTACATACCAGTTAGTGATGGAATACCTAGTTCGTTTTGAACTGCTTCAGTAATAGTACCTGCTGCAACTCCATATCTACCTGCATTGAATGCTGGTCCAGCAATAAATAGGTCCGCATCGTATTGCTTAACTAATTCTAATACCTCTTTTTCTGCTTGTTCAAGGTTTTCTCCGAAATAACTATCTCCACAGATAACTGTAGCTACGATTTCAGCTTCCCCTTTGAAACCAGCGTTTAAAGCTAGACCAGGACCTACTGCTCCTTCTCTTACCTCAGGCTTATGGTCAGCCATTTCTTCACCACCGATTCCAGCAAAAAATTGGTTTATATAGTGTACAACTTTAATTTTCCCCATTTGTTCCCCTCCTCTCCTTTATTTAGTATAAAGAATTTTTAGTTGAATTTTCCGTGTTCTTTCCTCATACTACTTACTTCTTCTACTATCTCATCTACGTCTAATACCATTTCCATCATACCAATTTGATCATCATAAACTTGTGCATCTACTGCATCTTTAAATTCTTGCTCTACTGGATGATAAACTTTAAGTCCCAACGGAACTCCTGCTAATGGACCTGCAAATGTAGGGTCTCCTGCTGTAACAGTTTCAGCTGCTAATCCTGCTGATTCTGCTTCTCCTCCACCGATTAATACTAACATGTTTTCTGCTCCGTATTTTTCAGTAAGGTCTTTAACCCTCTTTTGATTTTCTAAGTCCATTGCTCCTGCAGCCGTTCAGACAAAACATTCAGTTGCTGAAAATACTACTTCTGCTGGAGTGGTTTTTATACATTCTTCCATAGCTGGTCCTGGTATACCATCTCTATCGCCAATAACAATAACTTTTGTGTTTTCGTTAAAAATTGACATTTAGCCACTTCCTTCCTTAATTTTTATTTTTTTATTTAACATTTATATGCTAATTAATATCCTTTAGCGGACATTTTATTGAAGCCTACTTCATTTGTTGCTCCTGTTATAGCTTGGATTTCTACAGTAATAGTTCCATCTTCTGCTAAACTACCGTCGAATCCTCCTGCTATAATATCAACATAGTCTAAAGTTCCTATAACTTTATCCATTTTTGGTAATACTATAACTTCGTTAGCATTTCCACCTGTTATTACTGCATCAGCAGCTTTATCAGCATCAGCAAGTGATTGACTCGCGCCATCTCTACCTGCATACTCATCAGTAATTATAACAGTTTTTATGTCTTTAGCTTCTATCTTCTTACAGTTCATAATTAAATCTGTATCTGGGTTACCAAATCCTTCTTGTGAAATAATAACTCCATCAAGACCTAAAAATTTAGCTAGTTTTGCTGTCCAGTCTGAAGATCTTTCTTTATCAGCTAGGTAAACGTTTTCATTTGTAATTATAGTTCCTACAAAGTTAAGTGTTTTACCGTGAGCTGCTAGTAAATCATGGATTACTGGGTTATTCATTTGGTGGAATGTAGTATTCTTATCACATGCAGATACACAGTTTCCACTTACTATTGCTCCATCCATAATTTCAGTTGGATACATTATAGTTGGTACTATTTGTTTTGCATCTACTCCATAAACATAAGTGTCGTGAAGTAGTCCTTGAGTTTGTAGCATTTGAACATATCCTACTTTAGGTAATTCGGGATATTTCTTAATTCCTTCTAATAAAGTATCTGTTTCAAATACTTCAACAGTATCTGGTGTTAAGTTTTTAGCAACTTCTGCTAAATAAGCTGCAGCTTTAAATCCTGCAAATCTAACAGCTTTTTCATGATTATGTTGTTTTAAACCTTCAATAGGTTCACAATTTACAACAATGTTTATTGTCTTAGAAAATGGAGTATAATCTGCTCCAGGTCCTGACATGTCAACAATTCCCTCTTGGAAACCTACTATTTTTCCAGTTGTCATTACTGCACAACCTTTTAAAACATTAGTTTTTCCAGATCCTACAGTTTGAACCTTTGATAAAATTCCAGGGAATACTCCTCCTGGTCCTTCCACCTTTACTCTTGGTTCAACTACGTCTTTTACAGGTGTAATTCTTACACTTTCACCAGGTCTAGCTATATCAACGCTTACTGACTCAATGTGATCATCTTCCATAATCAACTCAACTAATTCTTCTTTGTTTACGAAAAGAACACCATTTTCAAATTTGGTTTCATCTCCAAATTGAACATCTTTAATTAGTACGTGCCCTAATTCCAGACGCATAAACTCACCTCCTCTAATTTTAACAAATATATCTTAATATTTGGGTTTCAGCCAAAATTTAAAATCTTAATTATGCGTACTTCTTAACTAATTCTTCAACTGATTCTTTAGTAGCATCATCTGCAACTACAGCATCTATTCTTTCTCCATCTTTATAGATTGCGATTACAGGAAGTCCCATAACCTTTTGTCCAATAGCTACCCTTCTTGCTTTTGTAATGTCTAAAGATGTAAATTTGATTTTGTCACCATAAGTTTCTTCAAGAGCTTCAACATGTGGCATAAGTGCTACACATGGTGCACATGATGGTCCCCAAAAATCTACTAATACAAGACCTTCAGCCTTTAGTACTTCTTCTTCAAAGTTTTCTTTGTTTAATTCTAACATTTAGCATTCCTCCTTGTTTTTTATGTGACTAATTTAGTCTTCAAATGCACTATCTATATACTTCTCAGCTTGAACAGCGGCAATTGCGCCATCTGCTGTTGCTGTAACTACCTGTCTAAGTGATTTAACCCTAACATCTCCAGCTGCAAAAACACCATCTATGTTTGTATGCATGTTTTCATCAGTTTTTATATATCCATCTTCTATATCGATAATTCCATCAAATAATTTAGTTGCTGGAAGGTATCCTATGAATGGGAATACTCCAAATGTACCATCTTCTTCATCAGGGAATATTTCAGTTTCCTCGTTTGTTTTTACATTTTTAATTACCATAGATTCTAATATTCCATCACCTTTAATTTCAGTAATTACACTGTCCCAGATGAAATTCATTTTTTCATTTTTAAAAGCTTTTTCTTGAATTGACTTAGCTGCTCTTAGCTCATCTCTTCTATGGATTACAGTAACTTTTCTTGCAAACTTAGCTAGATACATTGCTTCTTCAACTGCTGTATCTCCCCCACCCATTACATAAACTTCAAGATCTTCAAAGAAAGCTGCATCACATGTAGCACAGTAAGATACTCCCCTACCTGTAAGTTCTTTTTCTCCTGGACAACCTATAGGTCTTGGAACTGCACCAGTTGCTATAATAACTGCTTTTGCCTTGTAGTCTTCTTTTTTACCTTTTATAAGCTTAATCTTTTCATCAAGTTTAACCTCTGTAATTTCATCACTTATTATCTTTGCACCAAATTCGTTAACTTGATCTACCATTCTAGCTACTAAAGATGGTCCACTTGCATTTTCAACAGAACCTGGATAATTTGCTACCTCATCTGTTGTGGCTATTTGTCCACCATTTCCTTCTTTTTCAATAATTAAAGTATTAAGTCTTGCTCTTGAAGCATAAAGACCTGCCGCTAACCCACCAGGACCTGCTCCTATTATTACAACATCATAAATCATTTGCTTTCCTCCCTTAAAATATTTAATAATATATTTTCAGTTTTTTAACCCATATATTTCCCACTTAAAATAGTATTCTAATATATAAGCTTAAATTATCAACCTAAAATACATGATTTGTTTTCAATTAAGTATATTTATTAAAGAGTTATGTATAAAGAGTTATGTATAATTTAATTATATAACCCTTAATATGAGCTCCTTTTAATTATACCCTTTTTGAAATAATAAAAACATTAAAATATTCCCACATCATATTATTGCCCTTTTTTTAAAAAAATAACAAAAAAACAGAATAAATAGGTATGTTAAGCCTATTTACTCTGTTACTTTACCTGAGAGATTCTCCAAATCACTTTGGGTTGCTCCTTCGGTGCTACGCTTTCCAGAGTCCTGTCCAAATACGGTCCTTTTGCCTGAGAGTTTCATAGATAAATTGGCTACTTATCTACTTGTTCCTTCGGCGCCTATTATGGTCTCTTCCGTAAATTTCATCCAGATTTATTAAGTTATGATACTTTTTTCACATTCTAAAAGTATTATAATATAAATTTTAGAATAATACAAGCTTTTTATTTAAATATATTTATTTATTTGCAAATTTGTCCAAAACATGTAATGCAATATTAGATGAATGGTCTGATACCCTCTCCAAATTGCTTATTGCATCTAGGAATATTATTCCTGAACTAGTTTCACATTTCCCAGTGTTTAATCTTTCTATGTGACTTTGCCTATATTCAAATTCTAAATCATCAACTTCATCCTCTAAAATTAAAACTTGTTTGGCTGTAGATTCATTATTAAAATGAAAGGCTTCTACTGCATTTTTAAATACTTCTTGACTTTTAAAAAACATTTCATTGAGTTCTAAAGCACCCTCTTCTGTAAAAGATAGGTTGCCGCTGATTTTTTCCTGTGCCAGTTCAACTATGTTTTCAGCATGATCTCCTACTCTTTCTATATCACTTATATGGTGGTAATATCTATTCATTTGATTTTTTTGCTCAGTAGACAATGATGCTCCAGAAAGTTCTACTAAATAATCGGAAATTTCTTTTTGCAGTTTGTTTATCAACTGTTCTTGATCTAAAACAAATTCAATCTCCTTATAATCATCTTCTACTAAAGCTTTTCGTGCTCTAATAAGATTATCTTCAACCAGACTTCCCATTCTAAGTATCTCTTTTCTAGCCTGGCCCAAAGCAATAGAAGGTGTTTCTATAATCCTAAGATCTAAGTACTTAGATTCTTGTTTTTCTCCTTCATCTTCACCAGGTACTAGCCTATTTGCAGCCTTAACAAGTAAACCTGCAAATGGTAGTTGTATCATTACATTAAGTAAATTAAAAAAAGTATGGGCATTTGCAATTTGCCGTGGCACATTGGTAGGTGATAGTACTTTTACCAATGCCATAATGGGCCATTTAAGTATAGTCATAAATATTATTGTCCCAACTAAATTGAATAAAAAGTGTATAATAGCAGCCCTTTTGGCAGTTTTATTGGCCCCTATTGAGGATACTAAGGCTGTTGTTGTTGTACCAATGTTTTCACCAAATAAAATAGGGATTGCTATATTTATACCTATTAGACCCTGTCCTGCCAAAGCCTGTAATAAACCTATTGAAGCACTAGAACTCTGAACTATAGTAGTTAGTCCAAGTCCTACTAACATTCCTAAAAATGGATTATTTAGACTAGTTATTATGTTGGCAAATGCTGGTGCATCTGCTAATGGTTTCAATCCTTCCCCCATCATATTCATTCCCACAAATAATATACCAAAGCCAATGAGTATTTCTGCAATGTTTTTAGATTTCTTCTTTTTGCTAGTTAACCAGAAACCAACACCAATAGCCACTGCCAAAGGAGCATAGTCTGTTATTTTAAATGCAATTAATTGGGCTGTAACTGTTGTACCTATATTAGCACCCATTATAACCCCTGCTGCTTGGGCTAAAGACATAAGTCCTGCATTTACGAAACCAATTACCATAATAGTAGTACCTGAACTACTTTGTATTACCATAGTGACTATAGCTCCTACGATTACACCCATAAGCCTATTATTTGTAAGAACTTCTATTAATTTTTTTAATCTTTCTCCTGTGACTTTTTGTAATCCATCACCCATGAGATTCATTCCATATAAAAACAAACCAAGACCGCCTAGTACTGGTAACGCTATATCCATGTCCTTCCTCCTAAGTAAAACTATTATTTAATATGGTAAAAATCCAATTGCCTTAAAGCTTCAAAAAGTATTATATTGACAGAATTAGATAAGTTTAAAGACCTAGCAATTTCTTGTATCATTGGTATCTTTATAGTCTTATCAATATTCCCCTCTAAAATTTCCTTGTCAAGACCCTTTGTCTCCCTACCAAATACTAAAAAACATTCGTCCCTATATTCTATCTCTGTGTAAAATCTGTGAGCCTTAGTAGTTGCATAATAAAATTCCCCCTTAGGGTATCTCTCTAAGACTTGGGTAAAGTTATCATAATAATTTATATCTACTAAGTTCCAATAATCTAGTCCAGCTCTTTTTAAATATTTATCACTAACAGAAAACCCTAATGGTCTAACCAAATGCAATCTAGTCTTTGTAAGTGCGCAAGTTCTAGCAATGTTTCCTGTGTTTTGTGGTATCTCTGGTTGAACAAGTACTATATTTAAGGCCATAGCTTATTAATTCTCCTGTTCTAATATAAATTTTTCTATTACTTTAGCTACACCGTGATTATCGTTTAAGTCCGTAATGTGATCTACTTCTACTTTGATATCTTTTGTTGCATTTTTCATAGCTACACTTAAACCTGCAAAATTTAACATTGATAAATCATTTTCACTGTCTCCTATAGCTATTACTTCCTCTGACCTAATATTTAATCTTTTGCAAAGTTTCTTTAAAGCTTCACCCTTAGATACATTTATAGACATGGTTTCCACATTATTTGGCCAAGAACTAGATATGCTTATATTGTTTACTAATGCTAATCTTTTTCTAAATCTATCTAATTTATCCATATCTTCATCTACAAATAAAAATTTATAAATGTTTATGTCCTTATTTGAGGTTATTTCCTTTATATCCTTAAAAACTTTAAGTTCTATATGAAAATCCGAATTTCCTCCATTGTCACTTTCATTATAAAAATCAAGAACTTCCTGTACCCTCTTATTTGAATAAAAATTTCTCTCATCGTAAAAATGATAATACATGTTATCCTCATTGGCTATATTGATTAAATCTACTATTGAATTTTTATCTATGGTCTTTTTATATATAATACTAAAAAACTCATCTACGACAACCCCACCATTAGATGCTATTATAGGATTGTTTAATCCCAAATCCTTTGAATAATATAGAGCAGATTTTAAAATCCTGCCAGTAGATAATATTATATATACTCCCTTTTCCTTAGCTTTTATTATGGCCTCTCTTGTCCTTTGAGACACCTGATTTTTGCTATCTAAAAGTGTTCCGTCCATATCAATTGCAA
>CAZWTU010000064.1:0-8869 GCA_964637035.1 uncultured Tissierellaceae bacterium | reverse complement strand
AATATTATGTAAGTTTTATTTATTTAGTGAATAGAAGAAATAGTAAAATTTAAAAGTATTTTCATAAAAAAGAAGGACTTTTAAAAGTTTTATAGAATATATACAATAATCATTAATTTTTTGTTTTTTGACTTAAAAAGAGGGAAGGTGGACTTGAGAATGAAGATTACAGATGTTAGAATGAGGAAAATATCCAGGGAAGGTAAAATGAAGGCCATAGTATCAGTAACTTTTGATGATGAGTTCGTGGTACATGATATTAAAATTATTGATGGTCAAAATGGGTTGTTTGTTGCAATGCCAAGCAGACAGATTGCTGATGGTGATTTTAGGGACATTGCCCACCCCATTAATGCAGAAACAAGACAAAAAATGCAAGAAGCAATCTTTGCAGAATACGAAAAGGCTTTAGAATTACAAGAAGAAAAAGAGGAAAAAATTTTAGAAACAACAGTATAAAAAAGAGCTAAAGCTCTTTTTTATTTTGATATTAATTTATAATTCTTGTTATTTTTTATTTTTGGTGTAGACTTATCTTTGAAATAAGGTAAGATATAATCTGAAAGATATTTTTATGAGAGGTGAGTAAGGTGAATATTTCTATAATTTTAGCTGCAGGAGAAGGAAGAAGAATGAAATCAAAGACTTCCAAGGTATTGCATAATATTTGTGGAGCACCTATGTTAAATTATATTATAGAAGCTAGTAAAGGGGCAAATATTGAAAAGAACATTGTTATAGTGGGCCATAGTGGAGATAAGGTAAAAGAATATTTTGTGGATGAAGGCATAATATTTAAAAGTCAGCCCATAGGGGAAGATCTTCCCTATGGTACTGGATTTGCTGTAATGCAAGCTATGGACGAAATTGATGACAATAGTACTGTAGTTATACTTGCAGGGGATACACCCCTTATAAGAGAGGGGACGGTTAGAAGTCTAATTGATTATCATAAGGCAAATGACTATAAGGCTACAGTTCTTACTGCTATCTTGGAGGATTCTGAAGGATATGGTAGGATAATAAGGGAAAAGAATGGGGAAATCTTAAAAATAGTAGAGGAAAAGGATGCCTCAGAAGAAGAAAAGATGGTAAAAGAAATCAATTCTGGAATGTTTTGTTTTAATGGGAAGTTACTCAAATATGCCTTAGGTAAAATTGATAGTGAGAATGCACAAAATGAGTATTATATCACTGATGTGATTGGTATATTGAAAAATGAAGGGTATGGGGTAGGTGGTTTTGTAATAGGAGATGATATTGAAATTAGTGGGGTTAATTCTAGGATACAATTAGCTTTTTGTGAGAATGTTATGAGAAAGAGAATAAACGACTTCCATATGGAAAATGGAGTGACTATAATAAATCCTGAAAATACTTATATAGAAGATAGTGTAAAAATAGGTATGGATAGTATTATATATCCCGGAGTGGTTTTAGAAGGTAATACTGAAATTGGCCAAGATTGCATTATTAGGCAGGGCACTAGAATCTCAAGTAGTATAATTAAAGATAATGTGACCATTGAATCATCCACTATTGAGGATAGTTTTGTAGATAATAATACTAAAATAGGACCATGTGCTCATCTTAGACCTAATTGTAAAATAGGTAAAAATATTAAAATTGGAAATTTTGTTGAGGTTAAAAACGCAACATTAAAAGATAATACTAAGGCAGGTCATTTATCCTATATAGGAGATGCAGATATTGGGTATAATGTAAATATAGGAAGTGGGGTAGTTTTTGTAAATTATAATGGCAGGGATAAATTTAGAACAAGTGTGGGCGATAATTGCTTTATTGGTAGTAATTCTAGTTTAGTAGCCCCTTTAGACCTAGAGGATTGGGCTTATATAGCTGCTGGATCAACTATAACTGATAAAGTAGAAGAAGGAAGCTTATCCATTGCTAGGGCATCCCAAGTAAACAAAAAGGGATGGGTTGAAAAAAAAGGCTATAAAAAAGATAAATAAACTTAGGAGGAAAATTCAAATGAAATTATTTAGAGGTGGAATGAAGGTTTTCACTGGTAATGCAAATAAAGAATTGGCTATAAAAATTGCTAAAGAATTAGATTTACCCCTGGGCGTATGTGATGTAAATACTTTTAGTGATGGTGAAATAAATGTAAACTTTGCTGAAACAGTAAGGGGTATAGATGTATTTATAGTTCAGCCAACTTGTTGTCCAGTAAATGATAATTTAATGGAAGTCCTAATACTTATAGATGCACTAAAACGTGCTTCTGTTGGAAGGGTAAATGCTGTGATTCCATATTATGGATATGCACGTCAAGATAGGAAGGCAAAGGCAAGGGAACCAATAACTGCAAAACTAGTTGCAAACTTACTAACTACTGCTGGTGCTGATAGGGTAATAAGTATGGATCTTCATGCTGCACAAATTCAAGGATACTTTGACATTCCTGTGGATCATTTATCTGGGGTTGCCATATTAGCCGATTACTTTACAAATATTGTAGAGGAAGATACCGTGGTTGTATCACCTGATTTAGGTGGAGTAACTAGGGCTAGAAACTTTGCTAGTATATTAGATTTACCTTTAGCTATTATAGAAAAAAGGAGACCTAAAGCTAACGTGTCTGAAGTAATGAATGTTATAGGTGATATAAATGGGAAAAATGTTATTCTTGTTGACGACATAATTGATACTGCTGGTACTATAACTAAAGCCGCATCTGTATTAAAACAGTTTGGTGCAAAAAAAGTTTATGGCTGTGCTACTCACGGAGTATTATCTGGGCCAGCTATTGATAGAATAGACAATAGTGTGATTGAAAGATTTGTTATTACTGATACTATACCTTTGCCAAAGGATAAAAAAATTGATAAAATAGAAGTTGTTACTGTAGCACCTATATTTGCTGAGGCCATAAGGAGAATTCATAACAACGAATCTGTTAGTACTTTATTTGAATAATATATGGGGGATGGTTTTTTGTATGTAGTAGTAGGATTAGGGAATCCTGGTAGGGATTATGCTAATACAAGACATAATGTGGGCTTTGATACCATAGACTTATTAGGACATAGGAATAATATTAAAATTAATAAGATAAAGTTTAAGTCAGTTTATGGTGAAGGATTTATCAGTGGGGAAAAGGTTATTTTAGTTAAGCCACAGACCTATATGAACAACAGTGGGGAGGCCTTAAGGGATATATATAATTTTTATAAGATTCCTGTAAAAAATATTATTGTTATAGTAGATGATATTGATATTGAATTTTCTCAAGTTAGAATTAGAAGAAAAGGCAGCGCTGGTTCTCATAATGGTTTAAAGTCCATTATCCACTTATTGGGAAGTGATGATTTTCCTAGAGTTAAAATAGGAATAGGCAGCAGAAGAGAGGGACAAGATTTAGCTAATTTTGTATTAAGCAGATTTTCCAAAGACGAAAGAAAAGATATTGAGGATTCACTTTTAATTGGGGCTGAATCCGTGGAAACTATTATAAAGACCGGTATAGAAGAGGCAATGAATTTATTTAATAAAAGAATTTTATAAGGCACATAGATAGCCCAGGCCAAAACCTGGGCTTTAAGGTATTGAAAATGGAGGTGAGAAGATGTCAAATTTTTTATTAGATTCATTAAACAATTTACAGGCTTATAAAGAATTAAAAAAGGATATAGAAGATAAAAAAAGTCCTATGGCTAGCTTTGGAATTATTGATGAAAGTATAGGTCATATTGTTTATGCTTTACACCACCATATGGATAGACAGGTACTCCTACTTACTTATAATGAAGCTAGAAGTAGAAGGCTTTATGATGATATAAAAAACTTGGGAGGAAAACAGGTTTATTTATTAAGTAAAAGGGAATTAACTTTTTATGATGTAGATGCCTTTAGTTCTGAAAGTGCTAATGATAGATTGAATATAGTGTCAAAACTTGTAAAAGGGGAAAAAATAATTCTAGTTGCATCAATAGAAGCTATTTTAAATAAATTTATGGATATTTCAATTTTCAAATCCCTTTCAAAAGACTTGCAAGTCGGTGAAGAAATTGATTTGGACAATATAGTAAAATTATTGATAAATGGTGGATATGAAAGAGTGCAAATGGTTGAGGCTGTAGGTCAGTTTAGTCTTAGGGGAGGGATCTTTGATTTTTTTCCACCAGAAAGTCAATATCCCTATAGGATTGAACTATTTGATAATGAAATAGATTCTATTAGAAGTTTTGAGATACTTAGTCAAAGATCAATAGAGGTCCTAGGGATGGCACCCTTAGTCCCTGCAAGTGAAATATTCATATTGGAAGAATACAGAGAAAAGATAATTAAATCAATAGATAAGGATTTAAAGCGGGTATTATCCCAGGGGAAGTTTAAGGAATTAGAAAAAGAAAACTTGGAAAACAAATTTAACAAGTATAAAGATTATTTACAAGAAAAAATGTTTATTTCAAATACAAACTTAATATTGCCTTATATACCAGAAGATTATTTGTCCTCTATAATAGATTATTTAGATGATAATTCTCTTATTTTTGTAGATGAACCAAAGAGGATAGAAGAAAGCTTAAAAGATATTAAAGAAGATTTTGTTTTTAGGTTTACAGATTTATATTATGCTGGGGAACTTTTACCTTCCCATGAAAACATATTCTATACCTATGATTATTTATCAGGGCAAATGAATAAAAAGACTTTAGTTACTAATAGTGCATTGTTAGGTATTAATCAAAGCTTTAATCCTAAATCTATTCATAATTTTAATGTTAAAGGTATGCAATCCTATCATAATAAAATGGAACTTTTGAAGGAGGACTTAAGGCATTTTAAATATAGGGGGTATAAGGTTGTTATTCTTTCTGGTACTGAAGAAAGAGGTAGAAGATTACATAAAACCCTTTTAGATATGGATATAGAGTCAAATTATGTAGAGAATAAAGAAGAAGAGATAAAATCTTCTCAAATATTCATTACTTCAGGAAGTATAAAGGGTGGATTTGAATATTCTAAAATAAAGTTTATAGTCTTAAGTGATAAGGAAGTTTTTGGGGCGGCTAAAAGCAAGAGAAGAAAAGGACCTAAGAAAGATAGAAATAAATTTATTAACCTAGTAGACTTAAATGTGGGAGATTATGTTGTACATGAAAATCATGGAATAGGAAGATATGAAGGTGTAGAGCAACTTGATATTCAAGGGATAAAAAAGGATTATTTAACTATAAGATATAGGGGGCATGACAAATTATATGTCCATGTAGATCAGATGAATTTAATACAAAAACATACTGGGTCTGATAGTGTTAAGCCTAAAATAAACAAATTATCTAGTGCAGAATGGTCCAGAACTAAAGGAAGGGTAAAAAAGGCTGTAGAGGAGATGGCCCAGGATTTATTAGAATTATATGCAAAAAGAGAAAGCTATAAAGGATTTGCTTTTTCCCAAGACAATGAATGGCAAAGACAATTTGAAGATCTTTTTCCCTTTGAGGAAACTGAAGGTCAATTAGATAGTATTGTAGAGATAAAAAGAGATATGGAAAATATCAAACCTATGGATAGACTTTTGTGCGGAGATGTAGGATATGGAAAAACAGAAGTAGCTCTAAGGGCTGCCTTTAAGGCAATAATGGATGGTAAGCAGGTGGCAATTTTAGTCCCTACTACTATTCTTGCTCAGCAGCATTATGAGACTATGGTTAATAGGTTTTCTGATTTTCCTGTAAAAATCGGGGTTTTAAGTAGATTTGTTAGTAATGCTAAGCAAAAACTTACTATAGACAATATGAGGAAGGGCGTTATAGATATAGTTGTAGGTACCCATAGACTTTTATCTAAGGATATACTTTTTAAGGATCTAGGACTTCTAATTATAGATGAAGAGCAAAGATTTGGTGTTAAGCATAAGGAAGCGTTAAAAACATTGAAGGAAACTGTAGACGTGCTTACTCTTACAGCTACTCCCATACCTAGAACATTGCATATGTCATTATCAGGTGTTAGGGACATGTCTGTTATAGAAGACCCACCAGAGGAAAGATTTCCTGTGCAAACTTATGTAGTGGAGTATAATGACCAAATGATAAGGGATGCTATATTAAAGGAAGTCTCCAGGGGTGGGCAAGTCTATTATGTACACAATAGGGTTGAAAGCATAGATAAGGTTGGATCCCGATTGAAAGCCTTGATACCAGAGGCTAGGTTTGCCATAGGCCATGGACAAATGGGTGAAAGACAATTGGAAAAGGTCATGGTTGATTTTTTAGAGAAGGAAATAGATGTTTTAGTCTGTACAACAATTATTGAAACAGGATTAGATATACCAAATGTAAATACAATAATAATTCAAAATGCAGATAAAATGGGACTTTCTCAACTTTATCAACTAAGGGGTAGGGTAGGTAGATCTAATAGACTTGCCTATGGATATTTTACCTATGAAAAGAATAAGGTATTATCTGAGATTGCAGAAAAGAGACTTAGGGCTATAAAGGAATTCACAGAATTTGGTTCTGGATTTAAAATAGCCATGAGAGATTTGGAGATTAGAGGTGCTGGAAGTTTGCTAGGTTTAAAGCAACATGGTCATATTGAATCTATAGGATATGATTTATATGTTAAATTTTTAAATCAAGCCGTTAAAAGATTAAAGGGTGAAGTGGTAGAAGAACAGATAGATACCACTATTGACTTAGATATAGATGGTTATATTGAAAACAAGTATATAGAAGATGAAGAGCAAAAAATTCAAATCTATAAAAAAATATCTGCTGTTTCCAGTATAGAAGATTACAGAGAGTTAATAGATGAATTGATAGACAGATTTGGAGATTTGCCTAAGGAAGTGGAAAACTTAATAGATATCTCATATATTAGGTATTTTGCTAGTAAAAACAGTATTAAAAGCATTAGTCAAATAGATAAAGAAATATTACTTGAATTCAATTCAACAGAAAACCTAAGTCTTGAGCTATTGCATCATTTATCTAAGGAATATAGAAATAGATTGCAATTTGATTTATCAAAATCCCCATCCTTTAAGTTTAGATTTAGGGAAAACATTCTACATGAACTGAAAAATCTAGTTGAAATAATTCACGGTTTTAATGATAAGGAAAAGAAGATATAATATATCAAAATAAGGAGGATGGTCTAATTGTATAGAAAAACTTTCAATAAGCTTTATATATTTGTATTAGCTATAAGTTTTATTGTTATTTTAAATGGATGCAAGCAAAATGCAGATGGGTTAATTGCAAAGGTAAATGATGAAGAGATTACAGAGGAAGAATTTAATATTGAATTTGAAAGCTTTAAGGGTTTATATGAAAAGCAGTTAGGAAAGGATGCTATGTCCCAAGTTTGGGAAGACGGTAGAACTAGGGAAGAAATATTAAGAGAAAACATATTGGAAAAGATGATAATGGATAAAATAATAAAAAAAGAAAGTGAAAAAATGAATATATCTATATCAGATGAAGAGTTAAATGAAAAGATAAAAGAATATGTTGATGCAACTGGTGGAGAAGAAGAGTTTAAAATTTATTTAGAAGAAAGTGATTTATCAGAAGACTTCTTTAGTGAAAACCTTAGAAAAGAACTTTTAATGAATAAACACAGAGAAAAGATCATGGAAGGCCTAAATATAACGGAAGAAGAGGCAAAAAAATACTTTGAAAACAATAGGGAGAAATTGGCCTTAGTTAGGGTAAGTCATATATTAGTAAAGTCTGAAGAAGAAGGACAAATAGTCTTAGATAGACTAAACAATGGAGAGGGGTTTTCTGAAATAGCAGAGGAAGTATCTGTAGATAAGCAATCCTCTATCGTAGGCGGGGATTTAGGATATATTACTAGGGGAGACAGAGTCTTAGAATTTGAAGAAGTTGCTTTTTCTTTAAAGCTAGGTCAAGTAAGTGATATTGTAAAAACAGAGGTAGGTTATCATATTATAAAGGTTGAGGATAAAAAGGATACTTATGAGTCTTTAAAAGATGATATAGGCTTATTATTAAAACAAGATATGTATTTATCTAAAATGAATAAACTAAGGGAAAATGAAAATGTGAAAATATATAAAGAATAGACCTAGGTCTGTTCTTTATATATTTAGGGTTAATGTAAATACTTTAATATAAATTTCTTTACATGCATAATAACATTCCTTTAGTTGTATAATAATCTCATTACCAACAATTAATGTTTAAGGAGGCAAAATATAATGAAGGCTACTGGAATAGTTAGAAGAATAGATGAATTAGGTAGAATTGTGATCCCTAAGGAAATTAGAAAGACATTAAGGATTAGGGAAGGTGATCCATTAGAAATATATACAGATAGGGAAGGGCAAGTTATACTAAAAAAATATTCTCCAATAGGAGAACTAAGTGAATTTTCTCAAGAATATTGTGATTCATTGTATGAAAACACAGGTTTTATAGCTATGATATCTGATAGAGATAGTATAATTGCCATATCTGGTGGCTCTAAAAAACAATATGTAGAAAAGAGAATAAGCCCAGAGTTGGAAAAGATTGTTGAGGAAAAAAATACTTATTTAAATACTGAGAATGATCTAGTGATAAAAATAATTTATGAAGATGAAAGTTCAAGTAAGTATTCCGCAGAGGTAATAGCACCAATAGTAATGCAAGGAGACCCTATAGGTTCTGTAATCCTTGTATCCCTTGAGGAAGGTGCTAAAATGGGTGATATAGAAGTTAAATTAGTAGAAACAGCAGCAGGGTTTCTATCAAAACAAATGGAAAGTTAAAACCTACCTTCTGGTAGGTTTTATTTTTTAGTGTTATTTTATAAATTTAAGTGATATAACTTGACTTTCTCACCAAAATAACAGAATTAAAGCCTGCAACCGTTATCGCACAAG
>CAZWTU010000063.1:0-9051 GCA_964637035.1 uncultured Tissierellaceae bacterium | reverse complement strand
TAAATATAAGCTATTGGTGCCATATTATTAAATAGTTGTGAATAATTCAGGTTTAATTATATCAAGAAGTTAGAAAAGATAGGGCAGAACCAAAAATGTTGAAATATTACTCAATAGGAGAATTTACAGAAAAGATGAGGATAGAAATATACGACAACTATCCTAGCATATAGGGCAGACATAGAAAGAATATATTAAATCCGGCTTACACGAAAATTGAAATAAGTTATACAATTGATACTAATCCAAAAAACAGCTATAATATTATGTGAGTTCAATTCTTTTCAAGTTAAGTTAACAATAGATAATAAATGTTGAATTTTTTGTCTTCCATCCATCCCATTAAGGAATTTTGATTGTTTAATTTTCAAGACCTGTATGCTATAACTCTAATTAGATTTCTGAAAAAATATTTTAAAGGCTGGAGATGAAATTATGGATAGGAAATATGGAAAAAAGATACTTATACTAGATATACTAAAAATTCTACAGGAACATACGGATTCTGAACATGGAATAAGTCAGAATACTATCAAAGAAATACTGGAAAAAGATTATAAACTAAAGGTAGATAGAAAAACAATAAAGCGAAATATAGAAAATCTAATAGAATATGGGGAAAGAAATGATGCAAAAGAAATCCTTTATGAGACCACTAGTCGTAAAAACAAAAACCAATCCAGTGGAAAAGAAAAGGACATAGATGTAGTCACAAATTTTGCTTATGTTCATGATTTTACCCATGGAGAATTGAGGCTTATAATAGATAGTATCCTTTTTTCTAGGCATATAGCTACAAGTCAAAAAGAAGAACTAATAAAAAAATTAGAAGACCTATCTAGCAAGTATTTTAATTCAAGATTAAATCATATAAGAATCATGGGAAATGATGAACCCAAAAACCAGGATATCTTTTATAATATTGAAATCCTAGATGAGGCCATTAGTAAGTCTAAGCAGGTAGCTTTTAACTATTGTAGATATGTATTAGACAAAAATTCCAGCATAAGCCTACAGCCACAAGTCAGTGAAGATGGATCTGTAAGAGAATATATAGTAAATCCTTATCACATTGTAGCTAGTAATGGACGCTATTACCTTATTTGCAACTACAATAGATTTGATAATCTTTCCCACTATAGGTTAGATAGGATAAAAAATATAAGAATCCTTGATGAGATAAGAAAGCCTATGGAGAAGATCAAGGGCTTAGAATATGGTTTAAATCTACAAAAACACATGGCAGAACACATATATATGTATGGAGGCCCATCTATCACCGCAGGCATAAGATTTAAAAAAGAAATCTTAAGTGAGTTTGTAGATTGGTTTGGGACAGAAGACCTAAGATTTTCTGATGAAAGTAAGGATGAAATTACAGTATGGGTTAGCGTTAATAAGGTAGCTATGAAAAAATGGGCCCTTCAATATGGGCTCCATGTAAAAGTTATAGCCCCTAAGACCCTGGTAGATGAAATAAGAGAGGATATAGACAAGGTAAGTAATAAATACAAATAATTATATAACGAGTGATGGGTTATTTTTGGTACATAGGCTATGGTATTCTATAGACAGAAGAGAAAAACTACTATAAAAAACCTTTAGGAGGTATAGCTTATGAATAAGATAATTGTGAAAAAAGATAATCTGTATGGAATTATGGATGAAAATGGGCAAGTGATAGTTGAACCCTCTTATGATAAGATGCGAGCATTTTCAAATGGTTTTGCAGCAGTATGCAAAGATAGTAGGTGGGGCTATATAAATGAAGAGGGAAGGGAGGTTATTGACCTTATATACAAAGAGGTCAATGATTTTTCAGATAATGTATTATCAGCTGTAAAATTAGACCAGGAGATTTCTTCCTGGGCTATAATAAAACCTAATGGGAAATTAATTAAAGCCAAAGATAGTAGTAACTTTTCTCAAATCTATAACTTTAACTCCAATGGATATGCAGTTGCCAGACAATATGGGGTCTTCCGTATAATAGATGAAAACGGTAACTATGCAAATGATGATGAATATCATTCAATAGAATTTAGAAGGGACCAAGGAGTTTTTATTGGCTATAAATATGGAAATGCTTGTTTAATTAATATAGAAGGCAGGGCGGTGGTAGACCCAGAAGACAACTATGATGAAATCTACCTGCCCCACAATGGCCTTTGCCAGGTTGTAAAAGGTGATAAAATGGGATATGTAGATGAAGCTGGCAAGTTGCTTATTCCTTTAAAGTATACCACTGCTCATGAATTTGCTGAAAATGGCTTAGCCTATGTTGAAATAGGGGAAGGGCAAGGTGGATTTATAAATAAGAAAGGTGAATTTGTCATTCCTCCCATCTACAAGAATGGATCCTACTTTAAATATGGCCTAGCTAGTGTGCAAAAAGATGAAGAATACATTTTTATAGATGAGAAGGGTAGGAAGGCCTTTGACCTTAGTTTCAAATATGCTGGATACTTTGCTAATAATGGACTGGCTAAGATTGAGCTTCATAATGGTAGAAAGGGCTTTATTAATCCTAAGGGAGAAATAGAGTTTATTATAAACAAGGGCTGGGATGTAGAAGGATTTATAGGAGACAACCGCCTTACCACAATAAGTGTAGGGGGTATGGTGGGCCTAATTAATGACCAAGGAAGAATAGTCCTGCTACCATCCTTAGATAAGATTAATATTGACTATAATGGAAACTTCCACCCCTTTTTACTAGATGGGTTGTGGGGTTATCTGGATAATGATGGGAAAATGGCTATGAAAAATGTTTTTACCAGGGCAGAAAACTTCTCAGAAGACAAGACAGCCTATGTGGAAATTTATATGGAAGAAGAGGATGATATAGTTGGAATGTATATAAATGATAGTTTTAAAACTGTAGATGCTAGGATTTTAGACCTTTTCCATATATCCTTTCAAGACAAATATGTAAAGATTTATGACTTCTATGATGGCCTAGCCTTAGCTGTAAAAAAAACAGAAGCCAAGATAATGAATTCAAGGGGTAAGGAAATCATTCCTGGTGACTTTGAACTATCCTTTAAAGATAAAGATATAATAGTAAATAATATGCCTCCAATGGTGTAAGGAAGTAAGGGTAGCCCTTGTAGCAAGTAAGCTTTGAACTTATTAGTTAGATTTATAACTTTAGAGATAAATTAAGGAAGGATGATATTAATATGAATAATAAATTGGAGAATTACAAAAGTTACTTTGAAAAACTAAAACAAGTTAATGAATTAGGGTGGGTAAAAAATCACCTTGAACTTATGAAGAAGCCAAATTTTTGGACTATTATTGAGTATGGTAGATATGAAAGCTCAAATGAAAAATCAGCTCATGAAACAAGAATGTCAAAAATGATTAGATGGATGCTAGACCCTAATGAAAATCATAAGCTAGGGAATGCATTTGCTTACAAAATTTTAAAATCAATTAATCAAGACTATGAGTATTGTGGAGAGAAAAGTAAAGCAATAAAGTCCTTATCAGAATATAAGAATATTGATATCTTTTATAAAGATAAAGTTCAAAATGTTTGCTTGGCCATAGAACTTAAACAGCATGCCAAGGAGGGACAAACTAGAGAAAATATATCACAATTAGATAAATATGAAGCAATAGTTAAAGAAATATCAGAATTAGAAGGTTTAGAAGAGAATTATATCTTTTTAACTCCACTAAAAGAAGAAGCAAGTAATAAAAATTGGAAGACCATGGGATATCAAGAATTTATAGATATAATAGATGAGGTTTATAAGGAGTATATTAGGGATTCCAATGAAGTTTATATGTCAGATACGGAAAAGATTATTATGGATTTTAAGGATGAATTACAAAGAACATTGGATATATATGTTAAGGATCATTCATTAATTACAACAAGTATTAGTGATATGGAAAAGGAATTTACAATAATTTTAGCGAAAGAAATCCAAGAAGATATAGATTCAAAACATATGGATGAATTGATTAAACTTAATGAGAAAGAAAACTTAAATATAAAAGAACTTGTACTTCTTGTAAATGATCATTTGTATTTACAAGATCATAGCCCTAATGAGGAAGTTAAAATATTAGTACGAAAAATATATAATTTTTTATCAGGAGATAAAAAACTAGATGTAGATGAAGTAAAGGAATATTCGGTTAAAGATACTCAAACTATTACAAAACCAGAACTACTTAGCTCTTATGGTATTAAGTTTACAAAAATGGAATTAACCCGTGGTAAGGGTCAGGGAATAAACATGTATACTGAAGATGATAGTGCCAGAATATACTTCTCAGGAGATTCTAAAGGATTATTTCCTAATGACGGAGTTCAACTTTTAAGGAATCCTATAGACACGAATAAAATTTTATCCAAAATTCTTAAGCCAAGAAGTTATGAATTAAAAGAAAGGGTGATTGTGGATGATAAAATATATGATAAAAATGGGAATATAATAGGATTTGAACATTTTATGAAAGAATCTTTAATTTCTGCTCTAGTAGAATTAAGTAATGAAATAGAGAATTTAAAATAGAACCCTAACTGCTACTTTAGTAGGATTTCCATCAAGAAAAAATTGACGAAGAGGAGAGATAATATGTTAAATTGGAAAAAATCTTTAAGTTTGATTGTACTAGCCCTAGTTATCTTATCATCAGGGGTAGTTTTTGGCCAAGGGTCAGAAGAAGTCTTGGCAGTATCAACTAAGGCAAGAGTACTTGTAAATGGTGAAAAAGTAAGCTTTGAGGCCTATACCATCAATGGAAATAACTACTTTAAGCTGAGGAATTTGGCTCAAGTCTTTACTGGAAGTGAAAAGCAATTTGATGTAATTTGGAGTGAAAAATTAAAGGCAATAGAGCTTATATCCAACCAGCCTTATACAAGTGTAGGTGGAGAACTTGCAGGGGCTGATGGTCTAGATAAGAAAGGAGTCTTAAATACTTCAAAGATTTACAAGGACGGTGAAGAAGTAGACCTTCTTGCCTACACTATAAATAATAATAATTTCTTTAAGTTAAGGGACTTAGCCGAGATTTTTGATATTGGAGTTGATTGGGATGGAAAAAATCAGACCATAAAAGTAGATACTAGTAAGGGCTACCAGGTAGAAAAAACTTTAAGCCTAGAGTTAAACTATAGCTCCGGTGATAATATAGAGGGTGAATTTGATATACATTCGCTCATAGCTACAAGAGTTGGAGATACTGTAGAGTTTAATCTAACTTATGAAAGTTCAGATAAGGCTAATCTTGATATATCCTGCCCTAATGCTGGGGATTGGAATGATTGGATAGATATAAAACTAGTAGAAAATGGCATTCAAAAAGGTAATAATAGCACTAAGTTTACTCTAAGTATAGATGAAATTAAAACGATCTTGTCTGGTAATTCTTTTATGATTACTACTGTTGGAAATGAGGATTTAATGGGCTGGTTAAGTTATGATGCTCTGCAACTTAAGCAATTGTTAGATTTTTAAATTCTCCTAGAAAACAATCAAAAGTAGCGACCATAAAGTGGTCACTACTTTTGATTCCACCATTTGCAAATTTACATCTATTTAGATATCTAGGTCCAAGGTTTTAACGGTGCTTTTTTTAATGTAAAAAAATTTATACATCAACCTTATTATCATATAATTACAAAGTCAAGTTAAGATAGGAGGTGTTTGAATGTTAAATAAAGCTATACAATTTGCTACACTGTGCCATTCAAATCAAAAAAGAAAGGCGTCAAAAATACCATATATTACTCATTGCTTAGAAGCAGGAATAATCGCTTCTAATCTAACAAATAAGGGAAATGAAATAGATGAGGAAATAGTTGCAGCCGCAATACTGCACGATACGATAGAGGATGCTTTAGTATCATATGAGAATCTTAAGGAGATTTTCAATGAAAGGATTGCTGGCTTAGTAAGATACCAAAGTGAAGATAAATCTAAAGATTGGTTGACTAGAAAAGAATATACCATAGATTTCATCAATAGCAATAAGTTAAAAAACATAGAAATCTTAATTTTAGCAGACAAACTATCTAATATGAGATCTATGTATAGAGATTATAAGTTACATGGGGAGAAACTATGGGACAAATTTAATGCAGGGAAAGAGAGCCAGTATTGGTATTATAATTCTATAGCAGTTGGACTAAAGCAAGTAAAAGAAACTGATGAATATAGGGAATATATTGATTTAATTGATAGAACTTTTAAATCGTAACTGGGATTCATAAAGAGGGAATATATAATAACTAAAAGGCATTGAGAATACTAGAAATATTGAAGACAAAATTATGATAAAAAGGAGAGAAATAATTATGGATATGGAAAACTATAAAAGATTAGAAAAAGAGTTTGGCCAGGTAGGAAGTTGGGCAATTTGGGCAGAAGAGGGAGAAACAGCAAAGTCAAATATTGGTGATATGTCAGTTTTTGAAGATCCCAATTTGATTGGTAATTTTAAAACAGATTTTGTTTTTTTAGGATTAAATCAAGCGGAACACATAAGAAAAGATGGGTATAAAGGAAGTTGGGCAAATTTCCATAGTGATGATAATATAAGGCAAAATGACTTTAAACTAAGATATGCATTAAAAGATACCCCTTATTGGGGATCTTACATGACGGATGTAATAAAAAGTCATTTTGATACAAACTCTGAAAATGTAAAAAAAGATATAGCAGAAGATAAAATTGTAGTTGAGGAACATATTGAAATTCTTAAAAAAGAACTTGATATATTAGGAGGAAAACCAGTGTTGGTAGCATTAGGTGGGTATGTATATGATCTTTTAACTAAATATCTTAAAGGAGAATATAAAATAGTTAAGGTATATCATTATTCGCATCGTATAAATAAGGAAAAATATAGAGAGCACCTATTAGAAGTGTTAGAAAATATAAGATAAAGATCAATATATAGTAGAATTGACGATTAGGTGGTTTTACAAAAGAAGAAGAAAGTGTTTAAAGACTCAAAGTCATCTATTAAAATAAAGAAAATTTAATCCGAAGTATTGATGGATACTACTTGATTTAATGAGGAGGGTAATTATGGAACAGAGGATACAAGAATTTGATGTCAGAACAATGAATAGAGAAGAACTATTGAATTTTTTTTATAATTATATAAATACTGGTAAGTACATAGAGAAGCACTACTCTTCTGTTTCAAAAAGATTGGAGGAAAATAGAAAAAGGTGTGTCAATGAGTTGAAAGAATTAGATAGAAAATATAATGATTTTTATATTAATAATTTATCTTATAATGAAACAAAGGCCAAGAAAAAGTTGCTAGATAAAAGATTTTCTAGAAAAAACTCATTTACACTAGAATCTATTCCCATGTATGTAAAGATATTGTTTGTCTTACTTCCAATTTTGTTATTTGGGATAAGTAACTCAATAACAGTCGTGAGTATGATAGTGGTATTAGCAATTCTTGCTATAATTTTATCGTTTATATTTCCTATATTTCTATTTATACCAGTAATTCTTGCAGGAATATTTGCAGTTTTATATAAAGTTTTTAGTTCAGTATTCAAAGTATTAATAGAATTTGTAGGCAAAGTATATACTAAATATACTATGAAACAAGCACATAGAAAAGATATTTTAGCAGCTAAAAGAAAAGGGATTACAAAAGATAATATAAAAGAAGTTTTTAAATACGAACAAATTAGAAGTGAAATTAATTATAAATATAATGAACTAGAAAAGAAAATTAAATCTTGGAATTTTGAAGAAAAAGATAATTATGAAATCTTACAAGAACAGCTAAGTGATAAGCTACCGAGTGAAAATCGTAAATTAGAATATGTAATATATATGTATAACCAATTAGTTATAGGGGCAAATGACAACTGGAAAGAATCAATCAACGATTTAAAATTACAATTAAGACATGATGAATTAAAGAATGAATTAAGACAAATTAGCAATAACATTATCCAATCGAACAATCAGTTGGCTAAAATGAATCATGACATTAACAGAAGGGTTTCTGAATTAGATAAAATGATAAGTCATGAAAGCAGAAGATTGGATGCTAGAATGGATGGATTTTTTAACCATCTAGAGTATTATTAAATAATTAGATAGGCATCAAAAAACTGATGTTTTATCTAAATGTCATATTGAAATAAAAATTGATTCGAAAAGCTTACTAGAAATAATAATATGAAAAAATAAATATATTGAAATGAGTGAAGCGATAGAATATTTTAAAAATAAGGTTGATGAAGAGGAAAAAGAAGAAAAATAAAAAATAAAAAAGCAAGATCATCAGTGGTAAAAGCAGAATCGGAAAACTTACTTAGAAATATATTTGATGCTAAAATTTTAATAAATGATTTATTTGACAGTGATGAAAGTAAAATTTTAAATTTAAGACTTAGTAATGTACAAAATATATACGATAAAAACTATTTAATGAAATATGCAAGTAGAAAAATAGCAGAGGAAAATTTATACAAACTAATAAGGAGGAAATAAATGAACAGATTAAAAGCTTTAAAACTAACTATTTTAATAGGATTACTGGTATTTTTCTTACCAGCAACAAGTAATGCAGTAAAAGTATCAACAGTACCTATTCGTATAAACCACCTAGAAGTAAATTTTACAGATGAAATGGGACATCCATTACTTACAAAAACAAATAGAACCTTAGTACCACTTAGGATAATATCTGAGTATCTAGGATATGAAATAGACTGGTCAAAAGACACTTGGAATCAAGGAATACAAAAAGTATGGATTAGTAATAAAAATAATGATATTGAATTTGAGCTAGGAAAAAGTACCGCAAAAGTCAATGGACAGCAAAGAGCTATTGATATTCAAGATGGAAAGGCAGTTAATACAAAGGTAATTGTACACAATGGAAGGACCTATGTACCACTAAGATTTGTAGTAGAAGCCTTAGGTGCAGAAATTAAATATGAATCTACCTTCTATGGTCCGTATACGCAAATAATTACTAAGGAAGAAATTACCTATACTAATCCTGAAGCTAAGTTTCCATTAAAATATCCTGAGTTAATACCAG
>CAZWTU010000062.1:0-9058 GCA_964637035.1 uncultured Tissierellaceae bacterium | reverse complement strand
ATATAATAACACAAAACCTAAATACAAGGCTTATTATTAATAAAATATGTTATAATTATATTAATATGAAGAAGGAGGCGCCTATGGATAGACCTTTTCTATTGATTTCTATTCCCTTAGTATTGGCTATTATAATTACATATTATTTTAATTTATCTCTTACATTTTTTTTGTTTATCTTTATTGTCATATTTTTCTTTTGTATTCTTAATTTAATCAAGAAGAGATCAAACAACCTGCTTTTAATGTTCCTGTTTTTTTCTTTAGGGGGGATTATTACTTCTTTATATTTAAATTCCAGTGTCTTACTTGGATATATAGAAAAGGATATTGTTATGGAAGCTAGTGTTGATGAAGTAGTCTGGAGGGACAAGGAGGCTGGTAAGTATGTTCTTAAGGTGGACAAGTTATCTGCCAATGAGGAAACTGGACATTTAAGGGAGAAGACTATATTAAAGATTAGTGGCCAGTCTTATTTGGATTTAGGGGACAGGATTACTTTTAGGGGAAAGCTAAGGGAACCCCTAAGAAATACTAATCCAAAGCTTTATAATTATAGGTTAAACCTCTTATCCAATAGGGTCTATACCACTGTAAATATTAAGGATTATAATATTATTAACCTAGATGGAAGTGGCAAGTCATTAAAGTATAGGCTTAGAATAGGTTTTAGAGACATGGTTGAGGGCTTATTTGATAGAAGTCTAGATCATGGACCTAGCAATTTAATCAAGGGGATTATAATGGGTGAGACCTCCTATTTAGATGACAATGAGATATTTATCTATAGGCAAATGGGACTAGCCCACATATTAGCTGTTTCTGGCCTCCATATTGGTATTATTTCTGGGTTTTTAATATTTGTCTTTTCTCATTTAGGCATTAAGAAAAGGATCAATATATTTATTGTCCTGGGGATTATTTGGTCTTATGGATTTCTTATTGGTTTTCCTCCCTCGGTTCTTAGGGCTAGTATTATGTTTTCTTTGCTTTTCCTGGCTGAGACCTTGGCGGAGCCTTATGATTCTATTAATATTTTATTTATATCATTTTTTATACTATTAATTGCCAATCCTATTTTGATTTTCAATTTAGGCTTTCAATTATCGTATATTGCTACTTTTTCAATTTTGTTTTTTTCCCCCTATATTGCTAGGGTCTTTTATCCCTATAAAAACAAATTGACTTTTACCCTATCTGGACTATTGGCTGTGTATGCAGGTATATTGCCTATACAATTATATTACTTTAATAGTTTTTCACTTATAGGGATTCTTTCTAATTTAATTATTGCTCCTATTTTATCTATTGCTTTAGTATTAGGTGGGATAATGATAGTATTAAATTACATATTTCCTATTTTAAATGTTTTCCTGGCTTATATATTAAACTTAATTTTATTGTTTCAAGGCTATTTAGTAGATATTATCTATTCTAAGGGGATTGGTATTGTAGACTACCATAGTCCTAACATTTACGAATTTATCCTATATTATATGCTTGTCTTGGTGGCTCTTAAAATTATTGATTTCAAGACCTGGAAGTATTCTATTAGAAAGGTGATTTTTTCTTACTCTATAATTTTTATTGTATTTAATTTTTTCTTTATTTTTTTTGATAATAGGATTGAAATAGATTTTATTGATGTGGGCCAGGGAGATTGTATTCTCCTAAAAACAGGTAAGGCTTCATATTTAATTGACACAGGGGGCAATGAGTTTTCTGATTTTGATATTGGAGCAAACATTCTACTGCCTTATTTGCAGAAACATGGGGTAAAGGGATTAGATGGAGTTTTTATTAGTCATTTTCATTTGGACCATTGTAAGTCCTTGCCTCTTTTAATGGACAATATTGGGATAAATAATATTTTTATATCCTATGAAAACCCAGATAATGCCATATACCAGGCTATTAAAGAAGGGGATATTCCGGTGACTGTTTTGAATGAAGGTGATATGATTTACTTAGATAAGGATATTGCTATGGAGATTCTTAGTCCTGGACCAGATTTCTATAAGAAGGGCTTTAGTGAAAATGACTTGTCTTTAACTTTCAATTTATCTTATTATAATAGGGATATTTTATTTACTGGAGATATTGAAAAGAAGGCTGAGGAAATTTTAACAAGCAAGCTAAAGGAAGAGATTTATTTATTGAAAGTCCCCCATCATGGCAGTAAAACTTCATCTACTGAAGATTTATTAAAGATACTGAGGCCTAAGGCGGCTGTAATATCTGCAGGGAGAAACAATTTCTATGGCCATCCTAATGATGAGGTGGTGGACAGGTATGGGTCTATGGGGACCCAGGTCTATAGGACTGATACTATGGGTATGGTTAGGGTAAGTTTAAATAAGGATAAGGCTAAGATTAGGCCCTTTTTGGAGGATGTAGCTTTTATTGATTTATTGGATGATTATTTATTTACTTGGATTTTTATTATTGCATTTTCTTTGATTTCTTATATAATGATTAAGATATATTCTATAAAAGAAGGAGACCTTGAAAAATATGGATTACAATGATTTTATTAGTCTTATAAATGGTGATAAGTTAAAACCTGTTTATTTGTTTTTAGGTGATGAGGGCTATTTAATGAATAAGGCTATAGATAGGCTTAAAAAGAAATATGTAAGTGAGTCTCTTGAGGCTTTAAATTATATTGTTATAGATGGTAATGAATCTAATTTTGATGATATTCTAAATGCCTGTGAAACTCTACCTTTTATGTCGGAGAAAAAGATTGTGGTTGTTAGGGATATTTCTAGGATTTTAGAAAATGGCCATGAGGATACAGGCAAGGAAATAGGCCAGTATGTGGAGAAACTTGAGGATTATCTTTGTTTGATTATTATGGACAGGTCAAATAATTTCAAGAGGACTTCTACTATATACAGAAGGATAAAAAAGCTAGACGGAGTGGTGGATTTTACTACATTAAAGGGTAGGGACTTAAATTGGTGGATTGGTGAAAATTTTAAAAAACATGGAAAAAAGATTTCCAGTGCCAATATTAGCTATTTTATTGGAAAATCCACATATAGCGAATATGGTAGTGATAAGACTCTTTATGATTTAGAAAATGAATTATTGAAGCTTGTGGATTATACTAGGGACCAGGAGGTTGCTAGGGAAGATATTGATATGGTATTGACTAAGACCCTAGATACTAATATATTTAATTTGTTAAATGCTATAAACAAAAGGGATAGTGAGACTGGTCTAAAGATCTTCAATGAGATGCATAGGGCTAATGAGCCTATTCAAAGGATATTACATATGGTTACTAGGCAAATTAGACTGATGCTAATGTACAAATTATACAAGGCAAGAGGCTATAGTGAAAAGGAATGTCAGGCCAAGATGCAAATAAGTTCTTTTGAGTTTGGAAAACTTTCTAGACAGGCTAGAAGTTTTACTGAGGAGGAATTGACTATGTCTTTAAATCTGATTTTACAGATAGATATAAAACAAAAAACTACTTCCCATGATGAGAAAATAGCTATGGAAATTCTAATTATAAATTTATGCCATGGAATGTAAAAAACTTCGGATAGCCGAAGTTTTTTTTACATTGCATTATTTAATTTTTTTCTTAATTTACTAACTTTCCTGGAAGCATTATTCTTGTGAATAAGATTGTTAAGGGCAGCTCTTTTTAATTTCTTGTCAATAGCTTTAAGTAGAGTTTGAGCTTCTTCTACATTACCATTCTCAATAGCAACATCAAACTTTCTCATATATGTTTTAAGCTCTGATTTCTTCTTTTTATTAATAGCTGTTTTCTTAGCAGTTGTTAAAATTCTTTTCTCAGCAGATTTAATATTTGCCAAAGTATTCACCTCCTATAGTCTAACAAAATAATTTTATCATGAAGAACTACAAATTGCAAGGATAATTAAGATTATAATGGAGAAAAATATAAATAAATAAAATCATTTATATTTTGAAAGGAGAATTATATTGTTTAATATTAGAACAGATTTAGCAGTTGAAAATAGGGACCTATATAAAGAGATTAATAAAGAGGACTCCTCAGGTGTAGATATGGAGGTTGAGGAAGAAGAAAACTATTCTATTACTAGGATAAGAGTTTTAGATAGGGTTGGTAGTGAAAACTTAAGCAAACCCATTGGCAGCTATATTACTATAGATGTACCGGCCTTGACTAAGTCCGATGAGGATTTAAAGGATGAAATATCCCAGGTTTTAGCTAAGGAAATAAAGTTATTAGGAGAAAAATATAAAAACAATAAAATACTTATTATTGGTCTGGGAAACTGGCATATTACTCCTGATGCACTGGGTCCAAAGGTTGTGGATAGGGTATTGGTTACTAGACAGTACTTTGTAAATTATAACAAGGAAGAAGATGAGACCGTTGCAAATGTGGCGGCCATGTCTCCAGGTGTTATGGGTATAACAGGTATAGAGACTTTGGAAATAGTTAAGGGAATTGTTGATAAGGTAAAGCCAGATATTTTAGTTGCTGTAGATGCCCTAGCTTCTAGAAAAATGGATAGGGTATCTACTACTATACAGCTATCTGACACTGGAATAAATCCAGGTGGTGGTGTAGGAAACAATAGGATGGCAATCAATGAAGAGACTTTAGGTATACCAGTTATAGCCATAGGTGTACCAACTGTTGTAGATGCAGCTACTATTGTAAATGACACACTAGATATGATTATCCATGACCTTAAGGAAGAAACCCATGAAGGAGAAGAGTTTTATAATATATTATCTAAACTTTCATCCCAGGAAAAATATTCTTTGATACAAGATGTCTTAAGTCCCTATAATAAAAATTTGATAGTTACTCCTACTGATATAGATGTTTTAATAGATGATTTGTCCATTATAATTGCCAATGGGTTAAATATGGCCCTCCATCCCGGTATTGACTTAATGGATGTAAACCGTTATATAAAATAATTATTATAATTTTCCTCATATTTGTTTTTCCATAAGAATATATTTATATATTAGAAGCTTTATTGAGGAGGATAAATATGAGGAAGAAGAAAAAGAGAAATATTAATAAGAGAAATATTTATAAGATAGATTATGTAATTATGGCTTTGGCCTGCTTAGTTCTTTTAAATTTTGGAGCCATAGGTATTGGTGCTTATAAAAATTACAAAGACCCTATGAATATAGATAAAGAAAAAACAAATATTTTTGCCAACCTAGATGATTCTTTGGAGGGCACTTTGGAATTTTTTAAGTCATTTGCCAGGGCTTTTTCTTCTATTGTAAAAGGAAAAGATGATATTATTGTTTCTACAGATATTTCAAAGGAAGATGATCATGAATATAAGGCAGACATAGAAAAAGAGGCTCCCAGTGTAAATGATATTATCATCAAGAATTTACATGAATATGAAAGTCTTATAATAATAAAGGATTCTGGAGGGGTGGCTAGTGTTGAAAACATTCCTGACCCTATAGGTGTAAAAAAGATTTCCGTCAAGAGGGATGATCCCTACATACTTATGTACCACACTCACGCAACAGAATCTTTTAATCATTTTGCAAAGGAAAATTATCGAACTTCTAATAGGGATGATAATGTAGTTGGTTTAGGGGATATAATGGCCACAGTATTAGAAGCCAATGGACACAAGGTAAATCACAGTGATATTATCCATGACTTGCCTTCCTATAATAAAAGTTATTCTAGAAGTTTAAATACAGTAAATACTGAAAAAGAAAAATCTGATAATTTAAATTTCTTTTTAGATATACATAGAAATGCTATTGCAAATGATTCACCTGCCATAGAGAGAATAAAAAAGGAGTCAAGGACAGTGATAAATGGTAAAACTCTTGCTACTTTTTCCCTAGTTGTAGGGCCAGACAGTCCAAATAAAGAGGAAGTACTAAATTTTGCAAAGTATATTAAGGCGGTTTCTGATAGTATATATCCTGGCCTATGTACTCAAATAATAATAAAGCCCATAGGTAAGTATAATCAACATTTATCTGATTACTCGGCTTTGATTGAAATGGGCTATCATTTTAATGACTTAGAAGAGGTTAGGGAAGGGACAAAATTAGTTGCTGAAGTCTTGTCTTATGCATTTGATGGTTTAATTAATGAATAAATATTTGTAAAGTTTACTGAAAGTGATATAATAATACTATTAGTTTTAATTGGAGGAATAGTTATGGATGAAAATGAAAAAAAAGAAGAAAAGAGCGAATCAATTGAATGGGTAAAAAGTATTGTAGCTGCAATTCTTATTGCACTATTTATTAAGACTTTTATATTTAACACTACTTATGTTTTAGGAAATTCAATGTATCCTACTTTACATGAAAAGGATAGGCTTTTTGCCAATAAAATAACCTTATATTTCTCTACTCCCAAAAGGGGAGATATAGTTATAATAAAAGCTCCGGATTCTCCAAAAAAGGATTATATTAAAAGGGTTATAGGTATTGGAGGAGATATTGTGGAGATTGAATCTGGTGATGTTTATGTAAATGGAGAATTACTGTATGAAGATTATATAGAGGAAGGCTCATATACTCATACTTATAAAGAGACTTATTGGGAAATTCCTGAGGATTATTTGTTTGTACTTGGTGACAACAGGAATGAAGGGGCTAGTAAGGATTCTAGGTATTTTGGCTATATTTCTAAAAAGGATGTAAAGGGTATAACTGGTTTTAGATATTTTCCCGTAAATAAGGAATTTGGCAAATTAGATTAATATCTGTATAATATTTACAAAAACTGGATAAAATAATCTGGGTGATATATAATGGAGACCAGGTTAGAAAAGAATAAAAGACGGAGAAAAGAGAGATGGATTAGGAGATTTAAATCTTTTCTTATATTGATAATTATAGTTTTATTAATAATAGGTATTGAAATGGTCAATGAAACTATTGTAGAATTAGATTGTATAGATAATCCAAACATTGTAAGGTTTAATTTAAATTCCAATAAAATAGATATTTTTGGTGAATCCTATATTTTTGATTTTAAAGAAATAAAAAAAATCCTTAAAGGCCGGCTTTCTGGTCTTTTTTAGTTTTACATAATAGGTTTTATTTGCTATAATTATCTAGAGTTATCTTGAATTTCAAGAGGAGGAAAAAAATGCAAAGAATCAAGCAAGAAAATATTAGAAACTTTTCAATCATAGCCCATATAGATCATGGAAAATCCACATTGGCTGACAGAATGATAGAAAAAACTGGAATGTTAACTTCAAGGGAAATGCAGAGTCAGGTCCTTGATAATATGGATTTGGAAAGGGAAAGAGGTATTACAATTAAATTAAAGGCTGTTAGATTGATTTATAAGGCTAAAGATGGTGAGGAATACATACTAAATCTTATAGATACTCCAGGTCACGTAGACTTTACTTATGAAGTCTCAAGGTCTTTGGCAGCTTGTGAAGGTGCTGTACTTGTAGTAGATGCTACTCAAGGTATAGAGGCGCAAACTTTAGCTAATGTATATTTAGCCTTAGATCAAGATTTGGAAATATTACCTGTTATAAATAAAATAGATTTGCCTAGTGCAAGGCCTGATGAAGTTAAGGAAGAAGTTGAAGATGTAATTGGTATAGATTGCGAAAATGCACCCCTTATTTCTGCAAAGGAAGGGAAAAATATAGATCAAGTGTTGGAATATATAGTAGAAAATGTACCTCCACCAGTGGGAGACCCAAAAGCTCCTCTAAAGGCCCTTATTTTTGATAGCTATTATGATCTTTATAAAGGAGTTACATCTTATATTAGGGTTTATGAAGGGACTATAAGGCCAGGTATGGAAATTAAAATGATGGCTACTGGAAATTCTTATGAAGTAATTGAAGTAGGTATCAATACTTCTAAGCATATTCCATTGGATGAACTTCAAGCTGGAGAGGTAGGCTATGTAACTGCCAGTATAAAGGAAGTAAAGGATGCTAGGGTAGGAGATACTATAACTGAGGCTGAAAACCCTACAGATCAACCACTACCAGGATATAAGACTGTTGTACCTATGGTATTCTCAGGTATATACCCTGCTGAAGGTGAAGATTTTAACAGTGTAAGGGAAGCCTTGGAAAAACTTCATGTAAATGATGCTGCTTTAAATTTTGAACCAGAATCTTCAGCTGCTTTAGGTTTTGGATTTAGATGTGGTTTCTTAGGTTTATTGCACATGGAGATTATTCAGGAAAGACTAGAAAGAGAATTTGATTTAAGTATTATAACTACTGCACCTTCTGTTATATATAAGGTACATTTGACTACGGGAGAAGTTTTGGAGATACAAAACCCTTCTAATCTTCCAGATGCAACGGAAATAGATTTCATGGAAGAGCCTATTGTAGAGGCAAATATAATGGCACCAACAGAATACGTTGGTACAATAATGGAACTTTGTCAAAATAAAAGAGGGGAATTTATCAATATGGAGTACCTAGAAGAAACTAGGGTTGTACTTCATTATAAATTGCCTTTAAACGAAGTTATATATGATTTCTTTGATGCTTTGAAATCTAAGACTAGGGGATATGCTAGCTTAGACTATGAATTAATAGGATATAAAGAAGCTAAGTTATCTAAGTTAGATATACTTATACATGGTGAGTTAGTTGATGCTTTTTCACTTATTGTTCATGAAGACAAGGCTTATGATAGGGGTAGGAGTATAGCGGAAAGGCTGGTAGATGTAATTCCTAGACACCAATTTGCTGTTCCTATACAGGCAGCCATAGGCAACAAGATAATTGCTAGGGAAACTATTAGAGCCCTTAGAAAAGACGTTCTTTCTAAATGTTATGGTGGAGATATTTCTAGAAAGAAAAAATTATTAGAAAAGCAAAAAGAGGGTAAAAAGAGAATGAGACAAATAGGAAGCGTTGAAGTACCCCAGGAAGCATTTTTAACTGTTTTAAAATATGATGAAAAATAGGATAAAATATCTGTAGCACCCTGGAAGGACAAGATCCTTCCACGATGTTACAGGTTTTTTTATGGGCTAGCTTGAAATGAATTTGAAGGTAGGAGAGCTGTGAAAAAGCCGCTTACCTGTCATCCCGAG
>CAZWTU010000061.1:0-9124 GCA_964637035.1 uncultured Tissierellaceae bacterium | reverse complement strand
CTATTGTTTATTATGGAATAGGTTTGTTATTATTATATATTTTAGGGATTATTTTAGTATGGCCACTGAAAAAAATATTAAAGTTAATAGCTAATGGAGTTTTAGGTGGAATAACCTTACTACTTTTTAATTTCATAGGAGGATTTTTTGGATTAAATATAGTAATCAATCCCCTAAATGCAATTATTGTAGGCTTCTTAGGTGTGCCTGGAGTAATATTGCTTTTGATTTTGCAAATAATCTTGTAAAAGATGATTTCCCAATGTTTGCATAAAAAAAACTAATATGATATAATAATTTGGTATATTAAATAAGAGTAGGAGGTTAGAAAACTATGGCACAAATTAAAATGCAGATAGAGAAAAGAACAGATAAAGGCAGTAATGTAGTAAAGAAAATGAGAGCTAAGGATATGATTCCTGGAGTACTTTATAGTAGAGGCAAAGAAACAGTTCATGTAGTTGTTAATAAGCCTGAATTTATAAGAGTATATAGAAAAGCGGGAAGTACATCTTTATTGGAATTGGACTTAGATGGTGTAGCTATTCCTGCAATCATAAAAGACATACAAAGACATCCTTATAAAGACGAAGTTCTTCATATTGATCTTCAAGAATTAAATATGGCTGAGAAGATAAAAATCACCATACCTATTGTATTACTTAACAGAGACATTATCAAGATTCAACCATCTGTTTTAATGCAACAAATAGATGAGATTGATGTAGAATGTTTACCAGGAGATATACCTAATACTGCAGAAGTAGATGTTAGAGATATGGAACTTTTCGATGCTATTACAATAGCTGATTTAGATATTGCAAAAGATGAAAAGATCGAAATCCTAGAAGATTTAGATACTGTGGTTTGTACATTAACAGAGCCATCTTATGATGAAGAGGAAGAAGAAGATGAATTATTAGATGACGAAATGTTAGAACCAGAATTAATAGGTGAAGATGACGAAGAAGAAGTAGAAGAGGAAGAATAAAACAAATAAAGATAAAACTCCAATGGATATTCCAGAGGGGTTTTTTTATTTACCCCTTGCCAAGCACAAATATTAATAAGAAGAATAAAATATATAAATAGGGCAATAATTAATTTAAGAAACCAGTAAGGGGCTGATATTATGTATTGTAAAATATGTGGAAATACTGAAATAGGAATAAGGCTTTTGGGGCAAAACATATGTAAAGATTGCATAAAAGAATTAACAGCTATTTCCGTGTTAGATGAATACTATGATTATTATAAAAATCTTATTAGGATTTTATTAGGATGCTACATACCTGAGAATTACAAATTAAACCCTGTTAGTTAATACAGGGTTTAATAACACTATCCTACAGGACACTTATTTCCATAATCTAGCCTCCAATTCATTGGAAGATCACCAAAATTGTTAACAAAAGCTAACCTATGATATATAATAGGCAAGATATGATAAATATTTAAATTGGAGTTGGTATAAATATGAAGACCCCAGTATTTAATGCATTAAAAAACTTAATGGAGTTAAATCCTGTTTCTTTTCATACACCTGGACATAAGGGGAAAAATTCATTGATCAACTGGAATGATTATATGCCCATGATAGATACTACTGAGATCCAAGGAATGGACAATCTCTCAGATCCCAGAGGTATTATTAGGGAAAGTCAGGAACTTGCATCAAAAGTATTTGGATCTAAGTCTACTCATTATTCAGTAAATGGGTCCACAGGCAGTATTTATATAGCCTTATCAACTATAACTAAACCAGGAGATAAGGTCCTGATTCAAAGAGATTCCCATAAAGCTGTATACAATAGTTTGATTTTAAATAGATTAAATCCAGTATATCTTTATCCAAATTATAATAAAGAATATAATATATTAACAGGCATAGACCCTAAAGATATAGATGATATATTGACATCAGATAAGGATATAAGGGCAGTAATTATAACATATCCAAATTATTATGGGATTTGTTGTGATTTAGAAACCATAGCAAATATAGTTCACAAGCACAATAGAATATTAATGGTAGATGAAGCTCATGGGTCCCATATGACCTTCTCTAAGAGACTACCTAAGTCTGCTCTAGAGTGTGGTGGGGATATAGTAGTTCAAAGCACACACAAGACACTAGCAAGCTTTACTCAGACATCAATGATACACATAGGCAGTGATAGGATAGATGTAAATAAACTAAGGGACAGGTTCCAGTTATATACAAGTACTTCTCCATCTTATTTATTTATTGCTTCCTGCGAAATTGCTGCAGCCTATATGGATTCCCAGGAAGGACAGGCAAAACTTGAATATAATATAGATAAATGTAAAGAAACGATTGAAAGATTAGGTGAAATAGATAGGATTTTTGTTTTTCAAGGGGACAAAAAGGACAAGACCATATATGATTTGGATAATACAAAGATACTTTTTAAAATTAGGGGTATAAGGAGTAAATATATTGAAAAACAATTACATACTAAACACAATATTAACTTAGAAATGGCAGACTATTATTATAATTTAGCCTTAACAAGCCTTATGAATGAAGAGGATGACTATAAAAGACTAATAGATAGCCTAAGGGATATAGCTGGACTTAGTCTAGAAGAAGATATAAAAAATATAAAGATAAAATTGCCAGAACCAAAGACATCTATGCCAATCTACCAGGCTTATTATAATGAAAGAGAAGAAGTAAGTTTAAAAGACAGTATAGGTAGGATTTCAGCTAGTTCTCTTATACCCTATCCCCCTGGAATTCCTTTAATATTGCCAGGAGAGCTGATAACTTTAGAATTATATGATTATATTAAGGTCTTAATGGAAAATAATATAGAAATAGTTGGCCTAATGGGATATAATAAAGATAAACTATTTGTATTAAGCTAGAAGGGAGCATTTACTTGAAAGGACTTTTTATTGCATTAGAAGGACCAGATGGATCTGGAAAATCTACTATAATTAAATTAATAGGTGATTATTTAAGTAAAAAGGGAATAGATTTTATAATAACAAGAGAACCTGGAGGAACTTTAATAAGTGAGGAAATAAGGGATATTATATTAGACAATAAAAATGTGGGTATGAGTGCAGAAACAGAAGCACTCTTATATGCAGCATCTAGGGGGCAACATGTACATGAGAAAATTATCCCATCTTTAGAAAAAGGGAAACTTGTATTATGTGATAGATTTGTCTTATCAAGCCTGGCTTATCAAGGTAAGGGACGGGGTTTAGGTATAGAAGAAGTAAAGGCTATAAATGATTTTGCCATAAAAGGAACTTATCCTGACCTAATACTTTTCTTTCATGTTGATCCAGAACTTACTCTTAAGAGAAAAACTAAAAAACTAGGTGGAGACAGGTTAGAACAAGAGGGCAAGGATTTTCATAAAACAGTTTATCAGGGATATATGGAGCTTTTGGAGATGTATCCCAAAAATATCAAATTAATAGACGCTAGAAAATCTATAGAAGAAGTACTAAGTCAAAGTATAAAGGAAATTGAGGACTTACTGGTCAAGAAAGGAGAGTAATAATATGAAACTAATTATTAGCATTGTTCAAGATCAAGATGCATCTGCACTAATTGATGATTTAACCAAAAAAGACTACAGAATTACAAAGCTCTCATCGTCAGGAGGATTTCTAAAGGCAGGAAATACTACTCTCTTAGCAGGAGTAGAGGATGAGGAAGTAGATGAAGTGCTAAGTATTATAGAAGAAAACTGTAAGACACGAGAATTAACAACTTCACTTTTAACTGTAACAATGCCAGGGGATACTTATATACCCTATCCATTGGAAGTGCAAATAGGCGGGGCAACGGTGTTTATACTTGATGTGGAAAAACATATTAGGATATAAGGGGTGAATTATATGAAACTTATTATTGCAATTATTCAAGATGAGAACATATCAAAAGTATCAAAGATATTGATGGAAAATAAAATAAGTTCCACAAAACTATCTTCAACTGGCGGCTTTCTTAAATCAGGAAACACTACCTTAGTTATGGGTGTGGAAGATGAAAAAGTGGATACAGTAATGGACCTAATTAAAAGCCAATCTACTGGGAAAAAGATTCGAAAAGGCAAGCAGGAAGTTAATGTAAAAGGGGCCAATGTATTTGTAATAAACATTGATCAATATAAAAAGATATAGACTTGAGGGATAAGGATGGATTTTAATCAAATAATAGGTCACCAAAGACAAATAAGGATTTTGAAAAAATCTATAGAAGAAAACACAATAAGTCATAGTTATTTATTTGAGGGACAAGAAGGCCTAGGTAAAAGAAAAGTTGCCCAGGCCTTTTCTAAAGCCCTATTATGTAAGGGTTCAGGAGACAAGCCATGTAACAAATGTAGTTCTTGTATCAAGTTTGATACAGATAATCATCCTGATTTCAAGATTTTATCACCTACAAAAGGCTTAATAGCTAAAAAGGAAATTGATGAGCTTATAAGTAGCATTTCCACACTTCCCTTTGAAAGTGAAAGAAAGATTTACCTAATAGACCAAGGTGATAGTATAATGCTACGTAGTCAAAATACCCTGCTAAAAACTTTAGAAGAACCACCTAAATATATTGTAATAATTATTGTTACATCAAATGTAAATAGGATTATACCTACAATATTGTCCAGATGTCAAAATATAAAGTTTCATTTAATTGAAAATAGGGCTATAATAGACTTGCTTAAAAAAGATTATGAACTAGGAGAAGAAAAAGCTAGTATTATAGGGAGCTTTGCCAAGGGCTCTATGAAAAAAGCCATAGAAATGGCAGAATCAAATGAGTTTTTTGAAAGACGAGAAGAAATTATAAAAATAATAGATGAAATAGTAAATGGAAATAAAATTAGGATATTTACAGCATCCGAATTATTAAATAAAAATAAAGATAAGATAGAAGAAATTTTAGATATATTTATATATTGGTTTAGGGATCTCTTAATTTATAAAGAATTAGGAGAAAGTGACCTAATTGTAAATAGCGACAAAATAAATATGCTATGTCAGCAATCCTTTCTAGACATGAGAAAAATTAATGATATAATATATAGCATAGAGATGACTAAGATTAATGTTAAGAGAAATGTTAACTTTAATTTATCCATAGAAACCATGCTTCTCAATATATAGGAGGAATTTCATGATAAAAGTAGTAGGAGTTAGATTTAAGAAAGCAGGAAAAATATATTATTTTAGTCCTGATGATATAGATGTAAAGTATAATGATTTTGTAGTAGTTGAAACTGCTAGGGGCATTGAATTTGGACATGTAGTAACAGGCCCTAAGGAAATAGAGGAGAAAGAGGTAGTGGCACCTTTAAAAGATGTTATAAGGGTAGCATCTGATGAGGATTTTGATACTCATAGAGATAACAAGAAAAAGGCTAAATTGGCATTGGAAATCTGTGAAGAAAAGGTAAAGCAACATGGTTTACTTATGAAGTTAGTAGATGTAGAATATACATTTGATAACAATAAGGTAATATTTTACTTTACAGCAGATGGAAGAGTTGATTTTAGGGAATTAGTAAAGGATTTAGCTTCCATATTTAAAACTAGAATAGAACTTAGACAAATTGGTGTAAGAGATGAGGCAAAGATGATAGGAGGCATAGGCCCTTGTGGTAAAATAACTTGCTGCAAGCAGTTCCTAGGTGAATTTGAGCCTGTATCTATTAAAATGGCAAAGGAACAAAGTTTATCCTTAAATCCAAGTAAAATCTCTGGATTATGTGGAAGATTGATGTGTTGCTTAAAGTATGAGCATGATAACTACGAAGAATTATTAGAAAAAATGCCTGAAGTAGGGGCAATAGTTCAGACAAAAGAGGGTAAAGGCACTATTGTAGAAACATATACACTATTAGAAAAAGTAAAAGTAAGGGTTCAATTACCAGACAAGACAGAAGATCTTATGTATTTTCAAATTGAGGATGTAAAGGATACGGGGAAAATAGATCCAGCTTTTAGGACAAATAATAGTTAAATAGCTTGTAATTAGATTTACAATATATATTTATGAGGAATAGTAAATAAAAGACTTTTATTATTCCTTGTAATCTGTTAGAATATTAACGTAATCAATCTTTATTTTATTGGGGGGTGAAACATTTGGCATATATAATTCATGATACATGTATTGCATGTGGAGCCTGTGAACCAGAATGTCCAGTAGACGCTATATCTCCAGGAGATATATACGTTATAGACGCAGATGCCTGTATAGACTGTGGAGCTTGTGCTAATGTCTGTCCGGTAGATGCACCACAACCAGAATAAATACTTAGAAAGAAGACCCACATGGGTCTTTTTTCATAAGGAAAAGCTTATATAGATATTAAGGAGTAGAATATAATGTTAGAAGAAAATGAAAAAATAGATATAGTACCAGGAACTGAATATAAAATAATACAAAATCGAGGAAGATTTTCCTACGGCATAGATGCCATACTTTTATCCCATTTTACCAAGCCTAAAGGGGAAATAATAGATTTAGGTACAGGTACAGGCATCATACCTCTTAAATTACATGATGAATCTAATTGTGATATAATATATGGTATAGAAATACAAGATCAAGTTGCAAATATGGCCCAAAGAACTATGAAAATTAATAAATTACAAGATAAAATTAAAATCTTACATATGGATTTAAAGGATTTGAAGTATAGATTTAAGAAACACACAATAGACACCATAACTACCAATCCCCCCTATATGAAATCAGGTGGAGCTGTGGTAAATTCAGATAAAAACTTTGCCTTGTCCCGCCATGAAATAGCCTGTAATTTAGAAGATATAGTTGCCATATCTGATTACCTATTAAAGCCCTTAGGCAAGTTTTATATGGTTCATAGGCCAAATAGATTAGTGGATATAATTTACTTATTAAGAAAATATAAACTAGAACCCAAATACATAAGATTTGTACAATCTAAGATAGATAGAAAACCAAATCTAATATTAATAGAGGCAGTAAAAGATGGAAATCCAGATTTAAAATTTTATGACCCTCTAATAGTATATAAAGATGACAATACCTATACAGATGAAATATATAAAATTTATTATGGTAATGATGTAAATGATGGAAATAATATAAATAGATAAAAAGGAGATAATTATGGAAAAAGGAAAACTTTATATATGTCCTACCCCTATTGGAAATCTCAAGGATATAACTTTAAGAACATTAGAAACCCTAGAAGAAGTGGATATAATAGCGGCTGAAGATACAAGACATACTATAAAATTATTGAATCACTATAATATAAAAAACACCCTTACTTCTTACCATGACCACAACACCAGAGAAAAGGGGCTAGAACTAATAGCAAAATTAAACCAGGGTACAAATATAGGCCTAGTATCAGACGCGGGAATGCCAGGCATATCAGACCCAGGAGAGGTCCTAATAAAACAAGCCCTAGAAAACAATATAGAAGTTATAGCTTTACCAGGGGCATCTGCCTCTATTACAGCCTTAATAGTATCAGGCTTATCAACGGAGAAATTTATATTTGAAGGATTTTTATCTTCAAAGAAAAAACAAAGGCGGGAAGAATTAGAAATTATTAAAAATTATAATAAAACTACTATCATATATGAATCCCCCCACAGACTACTTTCCCTATTAAAAGATATAATAGACATATTAGGAGATCGAAAGCTTTCCATATCAAGGGAACTAACCAAAAGATACGAAGAAACTTTTAGGGGGACAGGTGGGGAAGCCTTAGAAAAATTTGAAGCTTCAGGAGTTAGGGGAGAATTTGTCCTAATAATAGAGGGAAGTCAAGAAGAAGAAAAACAAGAGGAAATAGACATAAAAGCAGTATTAAACCACTACATAGAACAAGGATATACCAATAAAGAAGCAGTAAAGAAAGTAGCAGAGGAATATAATTTGCCAAGGAATTTGGTCTATAAGAAATCAATTGATAATTAAATAGGCTTGACATCCAGAGGAACGAAGTGACCAAGGATCTTGTTTTGGCCAGTTTGACCTAAATTGTCAATAGCAAATCAAATAACAGGAAGGTGGTAATATCTACAAGATACATAATGATTTAAAAGAAAAGATATCAGGTTTAAATAAGTCTATAAAAGATGTTTATGGTGAAGTTTTATCCATAGATAGGGGGAAGTTAAGAAACTTTATAGAAAAAAATATAGGGTCCATAGTAGCCATGGACAAACTAGACAAGAGCCAACTAGGCCAATACGAATCCAAAGGTGGCATTGTTGGCGTTGATGGATCTGTAAATAAAATGGGAGGGGCTTATCCACATTTTGTTGAAGTCTTTCAAGGATTAGCCAAATCTACCCTAATAAAAGATAAGCCTGTTTTTAAAGCTGATATATATACACCCTTATTTGATGAGAAAGAAGAGAATATCTTAGAGGAAGATGAGAAGGAAGATATAGGAAGAAGAGATAGATTATTAGCTAAGATTGAGGTGGAAGTTGCTTTAGAAAGTCTAAAAGAGTTTAAACCCTATGCAATTTTAATGGATGGATCCTTAATTAGGTATTCCATAGATGCCTATGATACTTGGATACAATTAAGACAAGCATGTGAAGAGCAAAATATCTTGTTAGTAGGAGTAATTAAGGATATTAAAACTTCTATAATAGGTGACAAACTTTTGGAAGTTAATCCAAAAATGGAGATAAAGCCTTATGATAGGGAAATCTTATTTGGTAAATTAGACTATGGTGAAATGATAATTATAAATGACCATGTAAATAATAAAAAAGAACATGGATATTCATCCCTATTTATGCGGTCATCCCTAGCCCCTACAGTAATAGGAATGGATATAATAGACAGTCAAAAACAATACATAGAAGAAATGGGAAGGCTAGTGTTTACCCTAACTCCAGAAAACAGCAGGGGAGTACCTTTGTGGCTAGACCTAGTAGACCAAGAAGTAAAGATATCAGATGCCCTAATGAAAGGCCTAATGGAGAAATATATGGACAGGGATATCTACGAAAGGTTCTTTATATCAGAAAGGGCAAAGAGGAATTAGAAAAAGACAAAAAGAACCGTCCCCTTTGTCATTTTGTGTGCTTGTCATCCTGAGCTTGTCGAAGGATC
>CAZWTU010000060.1:0-9617 GCA_964637035.1 uncultured Tissierellaceae bacterium | reverse complement strand
GACCCGTCCCTACTGTTTGCTAGAATGCTGGTGCTACTCCACCCTCATAAGTTTCTTCTATAAACTTTCTAACTTTATCTGATTGTAAGGCTTTTAACAACTTAACAAACTTGTCTTCTTTTTCTTCTCCTGCCCTTACAGCTATTAGGTTAGCATAAGGAGACTCCCCACCTTCTATAATTAGTCCATCTGTTAAAGGATTAAGGTCTGCATCTAAAGCATAGTTACCGTTGATTACTGCAGCATCTACATCTTGCAATGTACTTGGAAGGGCTGCTGCTTCAAGGGCAGTTATTTTAAAGTTCTTTGGATTTTCTACTATATCGTGTTCCGTAGCTTCAAGTCCTGCATCATCTTTTAATTTTATTAATCCATTAGCTTCAAGTAAAAGTAAAGCACGACCACCATTTACAGTGTCATTAGGAATTGCAATTTGTGCACCATCTGTTAAATCATCTACGGATTTAAAAGTATCAGAGTATAATGCCATTGGTTCTACATGAATATTACCTAAAGATACTAAATCTAAATCTTCTTTTTCAATAAAGTTCTCAAAATATGGTCCATGTTGAAAGAAGTTTGCATCTAAATCTCCAGAAGCTAAAGCAAGATTTGGTTGCACATAGTCTGTAAATACAACAATTTCAACTTCTACACCATCTGCTTTTAAATCTTCTAATACTAATGATACTAATTCAGGATGTGGACCTGGTGTTACTCCAATTTTGATTTTGTTGTTTTCAGATTTCTTTGGTGAACATCCTGCCACTAATGCTAATGATAATACTAAAATTGATAATACTGATAATAATTTTTTCATTTTAATTCCCCCATTTTATATGATTTATTTTTTATTTAATTTTAAAGACAAATAATTGCCTAAAAATTGAACACTTTGAACTAATATTGTGATTACTAAAACAGCTGCATACATAAGCTCTTTTTTTCTACCATAGTATCCATGTCGAATTGCTAAATCTCCTAAGCCTCCACCACCAATAGCACCTGCCATGGCGGAGTAACCGATTAAGTTGATTATAGTTAGGGTTATTCCAAGGATAATAGAAGGCAATGCTTCTGGAATAAGAACTTTAGTAATAATTTCTGGAACAGTTGCCCCCATAGAAATGCTAAATTCAATAACACCCTTATCCACTTCTTTTAAATTACCTTCCATAACTCTTGCTACAAAAGGGGCTGCAGCTATGGATAGTGGTACTATTATTGCAGTAGTTCCAACAGAAGTTCCTACTATTAGCCTGGCTACTGGAAAAACTATGACCATTAAGATTATAAAGGGTAAGGATCTTAATACATTTATAATACTTCCTAAAACTTTATTAAATAAAGGTTTCTCCCAAATATTATCTTTTTCAGTTATAACTAATAAAACACCTAAAGGAAATCCTATTAGCAATGAAAATACTGTAGAAACAATTACCATATAAAGAGTTTCAATTAAGGAAGGCATTACTAATTCAAACATTTATAACACCTCCACATGGACATTTTCATCTTGTAAAAATGAAATAGCCTTATTTATTTCAATATCTTCACCTATCAATTCTAAAATCAAGTGGCCTACACTAGATAGTTGAAGTTTATTTATATTACCTGACAATATGTTTATATCAATATTAAAGTTTTTTATTACTTTAGAAACTATAGGTTTTTTTGCACTATCCCCTAGGAAACTTAGCCTTATTATTGTTCCTTTAAAATCATTAGGATTAATTATTTCTTCTTGTATGTTCCCCTGCAAAGAATCTATAAAGCTTTGTGCAGTTTTAGTTTTAGGTTCTCTAAATATATTTTCTACTGTATTTTCCTCTATGACCGCACCGTCTTGCATAATGGCCACTTTATCACATATATCTTTCACAACTTCCATTTGATGGGTAATCATAACTATGGTTATGTCAAATTCATCCCTAATTTTCTTAAGTAAATCAAGTATAGATTTTGTTGTCTGAGGATCTAGTGCAGAAGTACCCTCGTCACTAAGAAGTATCTTAGGATTATTGGCTAGAGCCCTAGCGATTGCTACTCTTTGTTTTTGGCCTCCGCTTAATTGACTAGGATAGTTATGTTTTTTATCCTTCAACCCAACATATTCCAAAAGTTCATCAACTCTATTTTCAATTTCATACTTATCCTTTTTTTCAAGTTGTAAGGGAAATACAATATTATCAAATACAGTTTTTTGAGATAAAAGATTGAAATGTTGAAAGATCATCCCCATATCTTTACGTTCCTTATTTAAATCTTTTTTACTCAAACTAGTTAATTCAATTCCTTCAACTAATATTCTACCTGAATCAGGTTCTTCAAGCCTATTTAAACATCGAATAAGTGTTGATTTTCCTGCTCCACTTAAGCCAATTATCCCAAATATTTCTCCTTTATTGATTTTTAATGACACATTATCAACAGCATTAATGTTTTTTTCACCGTCATAAAAAGATTTAGAAAGATTCTTTATTTCTATCAAAACTACCACTCCTTAATTGAAAATTAAAAAAAGCCTTCATCACTTTGCTAAATGCAAAGGGACGAAAGCTTCGTGTTACCACCCTAAATTTATATTTACCTCACGATAAATATCTTATCAAGTACGCAGAATAGATCTGTTATACTCTAGCATTGTAACGTATGCATACGTGATTATCTAAATAATTTTGACAATCAGACTCCAAGACCATTTTCAGCTTGCTATTCTTTGTTCCTCTCACCAAATGGAACTTCTCTGTAAAAGTATTTACACGCTTACTCTTCTTTTCAAAGTCATTTTTAACTTAATTTACACTTTAATACAGTTGTGTGACTTTGTCAAGAAATATATTTATTTATTTTACTTTTTATTTTATTCATCTATCTTATGAAAATTATCTGGCATTGTAATTATTGAATTAGGATTAATAAACATATTTGCTGTAAACCCTACAAAAGCGTCTGGTCGTATTGGGTTTAAATCCTTATAAGAAACATAGTCTGTATTCTCCATATGCTCAGATCTTAAATAAGTATTCAGTTCATGATTTACACCGAATCCATATTTATTCAACATAAAAACACCTCCAACTTTTTATTTAGTTTATCCACTTTTAGAAAAAATATATAAACAGCTTTTGGAAGAATAAGTTTCAAAATCTAGTAAATAATAAAAGAGAAATAAAAAACTAACTGAAAGGAGTGTATTTATGGCACTTAAAAATACAGTGAATCTCAATACTATAACACAACAGGAACTTCAATCAATAAGAGAGATTGCTTCAGGTCATGTGACAATGAGTAAAAAATTTGGTGTATATGCATCACAAGTTCAGGATCCACAAATAAAGCAAATGTTTCAACAGGCTAGTACGGATGCACAAACAACTGCTACTAACTTAACTAATTCACTATAGAGGAGGATATATAATGCAAGAACAAGATATGGTAAATGATATTTTGTCAGGATCAAAAGCTAGTATAGATTCTTATACTAAGGCTATACAAGAGTGTTCATGCCAACCACTAAGAAGTACATTTATACAGCTAAGGGATGAGGCTGAACAAATGCAGTACCAATTATATAAAATAGCAGAACAAAAAGGATATTATCAAACAGCAGGTAAAGTGGATAAAAATGAAATAAATAGGGTAAAAACTGGTTTAACAAGTGCATTAGGCACTACTGGAGCAGCTGATAATTCAATATTTACATCTAGTTCAGTGGGAACTGAAGCAGCTGCTAGTGGTATTGACTTAACTAAAATGAAATAAGTATTTTGGGAACCTAAAAGGTTCCCAAAATCAATTTTATGAATCAGGATTTTTTAATAGACATCTTGTTTTCTATATGATACTATATAAAAGATAAAAACCTTTAATTTAATCCTGTGAGATTAAAAAGGATAGCATAATGAGATTTTAATGCATATCTATGCCTTCCTTTTGGAGGGTATTTTTTTGTAAAAAATCCTTAGAAAGTTCAGTTACTAAAGGAGGAATATAAATGTTGACAGGCAAACATTTGGTGGATTCACAAGATTTTACCACAGAAGAAGTAGAGGAAATATTTAATTTAGCAGAAGAAATAATTGAAAGTCCTCAAAGTTATATTGGTTTATGTGAAGGGAAAATATTGGCTAACTTATTTTTTGAGCCAAGTACTAGGACAAGATTAAGCTTTGAAACTGCAATGTATAAGCTTGGTGGTCGTGTTGTAGGATTCTCTGAAGCAGGTTCAAGTTCGGTTTCCAAAGGGGAAAACCTACCAGATACTATAAGAACAGTAGGAGCATATGCAGATATTATAGTAATGCGCCATCCGAAAGAAGGGGCCCCAAAGTACTCATCTTCATATTGTGAAGTACCCCTAATAAATGCAGGAGACGGGGGACACCAACATCCGACCCAAACGCTAACAGATCTTTTGACTATTAAAATAGCCAAGAAGGGTTTATCAAATATGACCATAGGCTTATGTGGGGACCTAAAATTTGGTCGTACAGTTCACTCTCTTATAAAGGCAATATCAAGATATGAAAACATTAAATTTATTTTAATTTCTCCAGAGGAACTAAAAACACCTGAATATATAAAAACTGAAGTTTTAGATAGAAAAGGTCTTAACTATATAGAAGTAGAAAGACTTGAAGATGTAATAGATAAATTGGATATATTATATATGACAAGGGTGCAAAAAGAACGGTTTTTTAATGAGGCTGATTATATAAGATTAAAGGATAGTTATATACTAGATAAGGCAAAATTGATAAATGCAAAAAAAGATTTAGCAATATTGCATCCCCTACCAAGGGTAAATGAAATAAGCATGGAAGTGGATAGTGATCCCCGTGCTTGGTACTTTAAACAGGCTAAATACGGTGTATATGTTAGAATGGCACTTATATCTAAATTATTAGGGGTGAAATAATGTTAAATATAACTAGTATTAGAAAGGGAATTGTAATTGATCATATTAAGCCAGGCTGTGGCATTATAATATTTAAATATTTAAAGTTAGATAAGGCAGATTTTACAGTAGCTCTTATAATGAATGCAACTAGTGATAAACATGGTCGCAAAGATATAATCAAAATTGAAAATGAAATAGATATAGATCTAGCAATGTTGGGATTTATGGATGTAAACATAACTGTAAATATAATAGAGGATGAGATTATAACTGAAAAAATAAACTTATCTTTACCGGATAAGGTGGAAGGAATCATTGAGTGTAAAAACCCTAGATGTGTTACATCTAATGAAAGAGGAATTGTTCATAAATTTGTATTGATAGATGTGGAAGAGGGAACATACAAATGTGAATACTGTGACCAGATATATTCCCAGGAGGTATAAAAATGAAACTTTTAATAAAAAAGGCAAGAATAGTAGATGAGGAAAAAGATTTTATAGGTGACATCTACATTGAAAATGGAAAGATAAAGGATTTTGGTGAAAAATTAAACTATGATTGTAAACATACAGAGGTCATGGGTATGGTCATTATGCCCGCTTTTATAGACCTACATGTTCATTTCAGGGAACCTGGCTTTATTGATAAAGAAGATTTACATTCTGGTGGATTAGCTGGTCTAAAGGGTGGGTATACACTTGTTAATGCAATGGCTAATACAAATCCTGTATGTAGCTCTATGAAGATAGTAGAATATGTATTAAGTAAAGCTAGGGAAAATAATTTAGTGGATATACACCAAACCGTTTCAATTACAAAGGATTTTGACGGAGAAAGCCTAGGACATTTAGATGATTTAGATAATAGAGTCAAGTTTATTTCTGATGATGGAAAAGGTGTTAGGTCAAATCTTACAATGTATAAAGCAATGTTAAAAGCAAGGGAAAAAGGCTTGACTATAATGGCACATGCCGAGGATGAAGATTTTACACCCATTGATTATAGAATATCTGAAAATATTGAGACCATTAGAGATATATATCTTGCTAAGATTACTGAATCAAAATTACACTTAAGCCATGTAAGTACAAAGGAGGCCATTGAGGAAATAAGAAGGGGAAAAGCCCATGGGGTAAACTTGACTTGTGAAGTAACTCCTCATCATATCTGTTTATGGGATAATGACTACAAAGTAAATCCACCAATTAGGGAAAAGCCTGATGTAGATGCATTGATACAGGGGATAATAGACGGTACAGTTGACGCTATAGCAACAGATCATGCACCACATACTGAAGACGATAAGGCTAAGGGTTCACCGGGCTTGTCAGGTATAGAAACAGCATTTTCAGTAGCATATACAAGCCTAGTTAAAAGTGGCAAAATAGATTTAAATAAGCTATCCAATATAATGTCAGGTAATCCTGGAAGGATTTTTGGCGTCAAAAAGGGTAGAATAGAAAAGGGATATGATGCAGATTTAGTTTTTTTAAACTTAGATAAGGAAATCATGGTTAATGGAGAAAACTTTATTTCAAAGGGTAAAAATACTCCCTTTAGTGGTATGAAATTTACTGGGGAAGTTGTGATGACTATGAAAGATGGAAGAATTAGGTATAATAGATAAATGGAGGTATAGGTTTGATAATTGATAGACTTTATGATGAAGTAGAAAAAAAGGGAAATGTATGTGTGGGGCTGGATACCCATCTAGATTATATTCCAAGAGATATAAAAGATCGGTATGTGGATACAAGTGAAATTATATTTGAATTCAATAAGAAAATAATAGATTGTACAAAGGATATAGTAGCAACATATAAACTTCAAATAGGATACTATGAGGCTTATGGGATAGAAGGATTAATAGCTTATAAAAAAACTTTAGATTATTTAAGGCAGAAAGGTATACTTTCCATAGGAGATATAAAAAGAGGGGATATTTCATCTACAGCCGAGATGTATGCTAAGGCACATTTTGAAGGGGATTTTGAAACGGATTTTATTACCCTTAACCCCTATATGGGATTTGACAGTATTACACCCTATTTGCCTTATTTAGAAACAGGTAAAAAGGGAATATTTGTACTTCTTAGAACTTCAAATCCTGGTGCCAAAGATATAGAATATTTAGAAGTAGATGGTAAAAAAATATATTATCATATTGGAGATAAGCTAGAGGAACTTGGGAAAAAATATATGGGTAAAAGAGGATACAGCTCCCTTGGTGGAGTAGTAGGTGGAACTCATGTAGATGAGGGTCTTGAAATTAGAAATAAGTATAAAAACATGTTTTTTCTTATACCAGGCTATGGGGCTCAGGGGGCTAAAGGAGAAGATGTAAAACTCTACTTAAATAAAAACAATGGGGGAATAGTAAATTCTTCAAGAGGCATTATAAAAGCATATATGAAATATGAAAATGGAGTAGAAAATTTTGAAAATCATACCAGGGATGCAGTTCTTAGTATGAGGAGGGATATAGGATATGAAGGATAGCTATAAAGATGGGATAATATATTCTAATATTGAAATTAGTCCAGGTATATATGAAATAATTTTAGAGGGAGATTTTCTAGGAAGTCCAGGTCAATTCTATATGGTTAAAGGTTGGAATGGTTTAGACCCATTTTTACCAAGGCCTTTAAGTATTTGCGATTTGGAAAGTCGAAAGCTAAAACTATTATATGAAGTTAAAGGGAGGGGAACCCATATAATTGGAAATCTTAAGAAAGGAGATAGGTTATCTCTTTTAGGACCCCTTGGGAACACCTTTGATTTACAAGAAGAAGGAAAGATTGCACTAGTCACTGGGGGCATAGGAATTGCACCCATGCTATATTTAGCTAAAAACCTTTCAGGGGGAATAGATATATATAGTGGATTTAGAAATAATGCATATTTTCTTGACCAAATAAAACCATACATTAAAAATACATTTATAGCTACAGAAGATGGATCTACTGGCCATAAAGGATTTGTGACAGAATTATTTCAACCAGAAGAATATGATTTGGTATATTGTTGTGGACCAACTGAAATGATAAATGTAGTACTTAAACTTTGCAAAGGAAAAGTCCCCATATATGTATCTATGGAAAGCCGTATGGCATGTGGCATAGGAGCATGTCTAGGTTGTGCTGTTGGGACAACAAGAGGTATGGCAAGGGTATGTAAGGAAGGCCCTGTATTCAAGGGTGGGGAGTTGATAATATGACGAATGTAAATATATGTGGAATAGATTTTAAAAATCCAGTTATAGCTGCCTCGGGAACCTTTGGATTTGGTAGAGAGTTTCAGGAATATTTCCCCATAGATAAATTAGGTGGTATATCTACCAAGGGGCTAACTTTGGAAAAAAGAAACGGTAACAAGGGAATAAGGATACATGAAACACCAGCAGGGTTAATGAATAGCATTGGATTACAAAACCCTGGAGTGAAGAAGTTTATAAAAGAGGAATTACCTTTTTTAGAAGAAAAAGACACTGTGGTATTGGCTAATTTAGGTGGCAGTAGCCTAGATGATTATTTACAAGGAATAGAACTATTAAATTCAACTTCAGTAGATATGGTAGAATTGAATATATCCTGCCCTAATGTAAAACAAGGTGGGATGGCCTTTGGTATAAAATGTGAAACAGCAAAAGAAGTAGTAAGGGCTGTTAAGAAAATATGTAAAAAGCCACTAATAGTAAAGCTTTCACCAAATGCAGAAAATATAAAGGAAATGGCTTATTCCTGTGTAGAAGCTGGGGCAGATGGACTTTCCTTAGTAAATACATTTAACGCATTGGCGGTAGATATTTATAAAAGAAAAGCAATATTTGACAACATAACAGCAGGATTATCAGGGCCAGCCATCAAGCCTATTGCACTTAGAATGGTATATGAAGTAAATCAAGTAGTAGATGTACCTATAATAGGTATAGGAGGCATAACGACTGGAAGAGATGCCATAGAATTCATAATGGCAGGAGCAACAGCTATACAAGTTGGAAGTGCAAACTTTATTAAGCCGGATATTGCCTTGGAAATTATTAAAGATATAGAAGGGTTTATGGAAAATCAGGGAATTAAATCCCTAAAAGAAATCACCGGAATAATATAAGGACGGTTCTACTGTCGCATTTAATATAATAGTAAAGTAAAAATAGGAGAGCTAAGCTCTCCTACTTTATTTATATAGGTCTGAATTCTTTTTATTCTTATCTCTTTTTTTATTATCCAGTAAATCAGACTCTGTTCCAGATAATACATCTTCTGGCATATTCATAAAACTTCCTCTTGGAGGAAATACCTCACTTCCTTCATAAAAGCTATCTTCTTTAATGTTTTTTAAGTCAACACCTAATTTGAAACTAGCACTTACAATAGGAGCATCATATTTGGGTTGATTAAGATCTTTCCTTTTCTTAATTTTTATCACCTCCATAAAATATATTATTATCTACTTACACAAAGTATATGTATTTTTAATTGATGATTTATTTTTCTAGAAAAGATGGGAAAAGTTTTTTAAAATTATTTTGGACAAAAGTATAAATTTATAGTACAATGTAGTTAGTAATTATTTCGAGTATCGAAACACATTCACACTACAAAAGAAGGACGTGAATATTTCAATATGAGTTCGTGGATAAAAAACATATTCAAAAAATTTGACAATCAAGGAAAGATGGCACTAGATTTAGTAGAGCCTTGGGATGATA
>CAZWTU010000059.1:0-9644 GCA_964637035.1 uncultured Tissierellaceae bacterium | reverse complement strand
GGCATAACTGGAGTTTTTCCTCCCCCACCAGGTGCATCCACTACAAATGTAGGTACTGCATAGCCTGATGTATGGCCTCTTAATCCTTCTATTATCTCTATACCCTTAGATACTTTTGTTCTAAAGTGTTCAATACCTTGTGAAAGGTCGCATTGGTAAATATAGTAAGGCCTTACTCTTATTCTAACTAGTTTTTGTACTAGGTCCTTCATTATATGTGTGCAATCGTTGATTCCTCTTAGAAGTACTGATTGATTGCCTAATGGAATACCTGCATTTGCCATTCTTTCACAGGCTGCAGTTGATTCTTCCGTTATTTCATTTGGATGGTTAAAATGAGTGTTTAACCAAATTGGATGATATTTTTTCAACATATTTACTAGGTCATCTGTTATTCTTTGTGGCAATACTACTGGTGTACGACTTCCAAGTCTAATTATTTCAACATGTGGGATTTCTCTTAATTTTTTAATTATATATTCTAATACATCATCAGAAACTAAAAGACAGTCTCCACCTGACAGTAATACGTCCCTTACTTGAGGTGTGTTTCTAATATATTCTATACATGCATCTAATCTGTCTCTAGGTACTCCCATGTCATGTTGTCCTGCAAATCTTCTTCTAGTACAATGTCTACAATACATTGAACATTGGTCAGTTATTAGGAATAGTACCCTATCTGGATACCTATGAGTTAGTCCTGGTACTGGTGAATCTGCGTCTTCATCTAGTGGGTCTTCTAAATCTGCTGAACCTACATGAGTTTCAGATATTGTAGGTACTGCCTGCATTCTAATTGGGTCCTTTGGGTCCTCTGGATCCATTAATGAAGCATAGTATGGTGTAATACCTACCCTAAACTTTTCAAGTACTGCCCCTATGTCTTTTTCTTCTTGTTCTGTTAAGTTAATTACTTTTCTTAGTTGATCTACATCTGTTATTCTATTGCGAACTTGCCATTTCCAGTCGTCCCATTGGTCTTGTGTTACGTCTTTCCATAATTCAATTTCACTATAATGTCTCATGAATAACCCTCCCATTTATTAGTTAACAGTCTGTAAGGCAGACAGAGTCGCCTGCCACTACATTGTAGAATTAATATCCGGGCCAGCAAAGCTAGCCCCTACATTCATGCTTAAGGTTGTCATCCAGAATGTAATGAAGGATCCAAACACCAGATTCTTCGCTTTGCTCTGAATGACAAGAAAATCATTGCCTACAAAACAACTCTTTTCCTTAACTATTCACTGCTTCTAAGCGTATAAATCTGTGAATATTCTTCTTAGTTCTTCTGATTCTCTCATTAGTTCTAAAGCTATTTCCGAGTGATCTTTTGTATATCCGTTTCCGACTATCATAGTTACGTCTTTTCCTACACCTTCTGCTCCTAGGGCTGCTTTTGTAAAGTTTGTTGCCATGGAAAAGAAATAAACTAGGCCTTGGTCTTTACAAGCTAGGATACTTGACATTTCTGTGTTTTGAATATTAACTGAGTTTATAACTATATCAGCCATTTCTCCATCTGTTGCTTGTGATACTTTTTCCAATATTTCTACTGCATCTGTTGCATTGGCTTTAATATATACATCTGCTAAATTTGCTTCTTTTACTCTTGCTATGGTTTTATCTCTTGAACCTATGCATATAACTTTTCCTGTAACTCCTGCTCTTTTCTTTGCTTCATACAAGCAAAGCATTCCTGATTTTCCTGTTCCACCTATTACTACTACTGTATCTCCTGGTTTAACTAGTTTAGCTGTTTGAGCAGGTGCTCCTGCTACATCTAGTACTGATAGGGCTAAGTTTTCAGGCATATCTGTTGGTATTACTGCATAGATTCCTGATTCAAATAGGATTGCTTTACCTTTTATGTCTACTTGATCAACTTCAGATCTAATTTCTTTGAATTCATCAATTCTAAGTGGTGTTAAGGATAGGGATACCATTGTAGCTATTTTATCTCCTACCTTAAGTTCAGTTTTACCTTCTAAGGCTGGTCCTATCTTTTCAACTGTACCTATTAACATTCCTCCTGAACCTGTTACAGGATTTTGATGTTTGCCTTTTTCCTCAACAATCCCTCTCATTATGTTTTTGATTTCTTCTAAGTCCCCCTTAGCTTGTTCCTTTATCTGGGTAAAACTAGCTGAGTCAACATTAAGTGTTTGTACGTCTATAAGTATTTCATTGTCATAAATCTCCATATCATTGTCAATTTTAAGCGCTGGTTGTGGTAATACCCCTTTTGGCTCTAGTACTCTGTGAGTTCCGTATGGATTCCCTTTTTTCATAATCACATTCCTCCTTAAGATATTGTTAAAAATTCATCATACTATATAGTTAATGCAATATTTGTGCCAAGTGATTGGTTGATTTAGAGATATAGGTTATGAGTTGCTAGTGTTTTGGGTGTTTGGTCGTTAAGATGTCATGAATTCAAGCCTCATCATGAGCAGTTGATTAAAATTTACTTTGATATTTCTAGGATATTCTCTGTAAATTATAATTTTGATTTTATTTTATTGGATTTTTTTTACTATCATTGGTATTTATTTTTAATTTTATATTTTTACGCCTAAAATTGGGCACCAATAGATGGATATTGGTGATTCTTGGCTTTGCTCTTGATCAGATGCCTAGCTTTTTTATTCTGTATTGGAGGGTCTGCCTTGGTATTTGTAGTAGTTCTGCTGTTTTTGTTATATTGTTGTCCGTTTTTCTTAAGGCAGAATTTATTAATTCTTTTTCAGTCTCTTCTAATACCTGATTTAAAGGCCTATCATGGCAATAAGTTTTATCATCCTTACATTGTTGCACTTTATAAGGTAGGTCTTTTACTTGAATTATTTTTATATCCTTTATACTCATTATGCCCTCAATTAAATGTTCTAATTCTCTTACATTTCCATCCCATTTATACGTTTTAAATATATCTAGCACTTCCTGTGAGACTCCTTTTACTTGTTTTCCAAACTTCTTATTAAATTTGTCTATGAAGAATTTTGTTAAAATTGGAATATCATCTTTTCTATCCTTTAACTTTGGTATTTGAAAGGATATTACATTTAACCTATAGTAAAGGTCCCTTCTTAATTGCCTGTTTTTCACTGCTTCTTCAGGTGGAATATTTGTAGCTGCAATTATTCTAACATCTACTTTTGTTGTATTAGTTGCTCCAACTCTTCTTATGGTCCCATCCTGTAATACTCTAAGTAGCTTTGATTGTAATTCTAAAGGCATTGAATTAATCTCATCTAAAAATAATGTGCCACCATTGGCTAATTCAAACAGCCCAGGCCTGTCCTCTGCCCCTGTAAATCCTCCCCTTATTGTTCCAAACAATATTCCCTCCAGCAAGTTTTCAGGTAAGGCAGCACAATTTTGGGTGATAAAGGGATTATTTCTTCTTTCGCTTGCATTATGAATAGAATGTACAAATAGTTCTTTTCCAGTTCCTGTATCCCCTGAGACTAATACAGATACATCAGTCCTTGCAGCCTTTAGGGTAAGGGATTTCAAGTTTACCATTTCCTTATTGTCACCAATTATATCTATTAATGTAAATTGCGCCTCTTCCCTATATCTATTTTTTGAAGTTTTATCTTTATTATTATAAAGCTTGCTTTGTAGGTCTACTATCTTTTCCGACATTTCTTTTACTGTGGTTATATCCTTGGAAATTTCTAAGGCTCCTAAAATCTTTCCCTTGGATCTTATTGGAATTGAGGTGTTTATTGTAGTGATTTTTTCCCCCTTATAATTGAGAAATGTTTGCTCCTTTTTATGTATGGCTTCCCCTGTTTTCATAACCGTTAATAGGGTACTTGTTTTTTCTGTAAGGGATGGATATGCCTCTATTAAGTGCCTGCCTAAGACTTTTTCCCTTTCTACACCATCTATGGTTTGGGCAAATTTATTATAATAAATTATTATTCCATTTTTATCTATAATGTGGATACCCTCTTCAACATAGTCCAAAATTTCAAATATATTTTCTCTAAAAAATAAATCTTTCATCCTCTTACCTCCTTGCCTGAAATTGGGCAGTGTTCGCCTAATATTAGGCACTTCCGTGCCTATATTTTGATCTTATATTTCTATATTGACCTTTTCTACCTCACCTATTTGTCTTCTTATTATATTGCCACCTATTCTTCTAAACTTATCTGGATCATCGCTTACATAATAGGTATGATTTCCAGCTTGAATTTTTTCATTTAAAAGGCCTTCTTCTTTTAATAGGTTTTTTGTTAGCTTGGCTGTTTCATATGCTGGATTTACTAGCCTTACTCCTTTACCCATTACCTTACCTATGGTGTATCTAAGGGCTGGGTAGTGTGTACATCCCAATACTAATGTATCTATATTGTGCTCCCTTAATTCCAATAAATACTTTTCAGCCGCCACATCTGCCACATCTGAATTTTCCCAACCTTCTTCTACTATTGGCACAAATAGGGGGCAGGGCACTCCTATGATTTCCGCTGTTGGTAGATGTTTTCTAATTGTCCTTTGATAGGAATCTGAATTTATGGTTCCTTCTGTTCCTATTACTCCAATTGTATTGTTTTTAGTTGTGGTTATTGCTGCTTTGGCCCCAGGTTCTATTACTCCTATAATAGGTAAGTTAAACTTGTCCTTGGCTTCCTCTAAAGCTAAAGCCGAAGCTGTATTACACCCTATTACTATGGCTTTTATATCTTTAGTCATTAGAAAATTAAAGGATTGTATTACATATTTTATTACAGTTTCCTTTGATCTGGTTCCATAAGGTATCCTGGCTGTATCCCCAAAATATATTATATCTTCACCCGGAAGTTGCTCTATTACTTCCTTGAGTACAGTAAGTCCACCTATTCCTGAATCGAAAACTCCTATTGGTCTATTGTCCATAAAATCCCCCCTTTATATAGCTGGCAGTCAAAGACCGCCCCTACAATTTATAAATTTATGTCCAGGATAACCCTCCGTGACTAGTGAAAAAGTCGCTTATCTGTCATCCCGAGTGAAACGAGGGATCCTGATTGTATTGAAACGATTAGATTCTTCGCTACGCTCTGAATGACAAACAATGACAAACTATGAGATTGCTTATTTTCCAACAGTCCATAACATCCCTTTTTACTTTGGCTTTAAGGCATTAGCATTTGCATTTGTGTTTGCTGGTTTATCATTTCAAACAAATCTACTGAGTTCTTTTCATTAGTTTCTGGAAATTCTATTTTGATATCTTTACTATTGATTTTAGTGTTTTTTGTAGTGTAATTGACTGTTAATTTTATTAGGCCTTTGGCTTCTGGAGATTCTTCCCCCATAATCTTACCTATTTCTTCCAGGTTCAATTCTAAATCTATAGTTCCACTGGTTTCTGCCACATACCCATCTTTATTAATGGCATATTCAATACTTATTCCCTTTTCACCTAAAAACTTAATATCTTTTATTTCTTCCATAAACTTATCTAATTCTTCTTTAATTTCCTTAAGGTTTTCTTCTAAGTTTTCTTCTACTTCTTTTATTTCCCCTTTGATTTCTTCTATTTCTTCCTTGCTTAATTCCTTATCTAAGCCCACATTAAGCATAGTATCCATATATTGGTTCATATAGTCTACTATAAATTCCTTAGTCCCATCATTTTCCAATAAGTTGTGAGTAAGTTCCTTTATTAATTCTTTTAATGTTTCATCATCTAATTTTAACTGGTATAGCTTTACCTTTTCTCCATCTATTTCTTTTTCTTCTTTAAAGTCTACTATTTTAAAGCCTGGTTTTAAATTTTTTTGTATTTCCTTAGTTAATTCAATGATTTTAGGTTGAAACTCTTTTTGTAGGTCTATAATTTCTTGGATGTCTAGATTTTCATCTTCCTCTTTCATCATTTCCCCTATATCATAAATTATATATTCTTTATTAAAACCCATAGGTGCCAATAGACCCTTTAGCATAAGAGGAAGTTGGATAATGCTTTTAAACTCAGATTTATCCAAGTCTACGTCAGCCCATATTTTTGTAGCTATTGTCATACCACCAAATTCAATGCCTAGTTCTCCCTGGCTTTGGACCTTTGTTTGTTCTTTATTACCATTAGATTTTTGTATTAAATGTATCTTTAAACCGTTTATAGCTCCTAGTAATTCTTGTATTTCCATTTGCTTACTGCCTTCAAAACCTTGGCCTGAAAGCTGGATATCAAGCTTTGTATCTGTTATTACAGATGTAACCCCTTCCATTTTCTCTAAAGCATTATATAAGTCTGTATTAGGTTTTGTACATCCCACAAGAGATAGGGTCATTGTAATCATTAATAATAATGCTAGTATTCTTTTCATGTTCTTCATAATTACCTCCGTTTTACATTTATTTTCTACTTCAATTATACCACTTATACTTTAAAATTCAACAATTGTAACTATATATAGTCTATGTATAGTTATAAGTATAAGATACCATGTTATTGTAATATAAGGCAAAATATTTCTTGAATTAGAAAATATTTTGCCTTTTTACAACTGGTCATTATTAGAAGGTCAATGTACCATTTTCATTTTTAATTATTTGCAGTATATCTTCTTCCTTGCCATCCATTGCATTTATATAAATAATAAAATCTGAGCCATTATATTTTCCTTTAAATTCATAACAAAGTTTTTCATCCATTCCCTTTGGAATAATGGCTAGGCGAATGGAATCTATATCAAAATTCACCTTTACATATTCACTGGCTTCTTCCTCTGTTAGCTGGGGTTCCCCAATATCTCTGTCCTGATTGTTCATATAATATGAGGAGGCATCAAAACCTATTATTTCCCCGTTGTCTAGGGCTACCTTGACCTTGATCAGGTCAGGATATAAGGTTATATCATCTTGCGTATTAGCAAAGTTAAAAAGTATTCCTCCATCATATTTTAGGGAATAGTTAGCTTCCATATTTTCAAAACCCTTGGCTTTTAAAAATTCCATTGCCTTGTCTCGTGCCTCTTCTATTGATAGGGTGTTTTTAGATACGGGTCTTGGATTTGCCATCCAAATTACCTTGCCACCTTTTTTTGTTACTCCCATATAAACTGCCAATTCCTCCTGTTGGTTTTTAGGATATAAATGGAAGGTATGGGATGGGATCCTTACTTCATCGAAATTATCCCCTTCTTCAAATTGGTCCACATTAACTACCTTATCTTTGCCAAAAAATTCTACTGCTATTTCCCTAGCTTTCTCGCTAGATACATTATCCTTAGGAAGGCCAACAGGTTTCCTATTGACTATTTGATCTGCAAAAGGACCATCATATATTAACTCTGGACTTTTACCCATTTGTTGGTCCATATTTACTAAGGAAGTTTGAAATATTTCATCATTTCCCTTTTTTACTTTTTTCTCTTGCTGATTGTTCATTGAGTTAAAGATAAAGTTAGAATCTGCCATACTGTCCTGTAATTTACTTAACTCTTCATTAAAAGCTGTTGTATTTTGCTGGAGATTATTTAATGCTTGCATCTGGTCTTCACTTAAGTCTTGCCCATCTAAGTGGGTTTGTATTAAATAACTACTATAATCAGCAGCTTGATTTAAAAACTTTGTTGTTTTTGCTGTCTCCGCATGACTTATTGGCATTTGGGATAATTTATCCTGGGCAAAAAAAGCTTCATTCATTATTTGAGATAATAAGACTACATTTTTATCCTTAGATTTGGAAGCCATTGCCTTTGATAAGTTAACCTGAACATTCTCCACATGTTTTTGTACATCAAAAAACAATCTTTGATAATGGTTTTCTAGGGCTTGCTCATAGTCTAATTTGCTAGTGTTTTGATTGTATCCCCATACAAGGGCTAAAATTAATAAAAGACTTAGTACACTTGGGGCTATTATGTTTTTTTTATTCATATTTACCTACCTTTCTTTTATATTCCAAACCAATGTTTTCCTATCTTCAACATTACTTTTCTTGACCATATCCACTTTGATGTTGCCGTGACTGGATTCCAATAATAAAGACATCCATAAGTGGGATCCCAGCCATTTAGTGCATCTTTAGCTGCCTTAATAGAATCCTTATCTGGTGTTAAGTTTATCTGTCCATCTGCTACTGCTGTAAATGCTAATGGTTGGTAGACTACTCCTGCAGCTGTATTGGGAAAAGAAGAACTTTTTACCCTATTCAGCACTACTGCAGCTACTGCCACTTTCCCTACATAGGGTTCTCCCCTTGCTTCTCCATGGATGGTTCTTGCTAGTAGGTATTCATCTGCCTTTCTATTAACCCCTCCTGCGGAAGCAGATGTAGACCCTGATGACATTCCTAAAGCATTGGCTGTGGATGGACCTACTACACCATCTACTTTAAGTCCATTTTTCCCCTGAAATTTTCTAACGGCCCTATAGGTTCTTGCCCCATATACACCATCAACTGTCCCATCGTAATACTTCCATCTTAAAAGCTTATCCTGAACAGTTCTTACATCTTGACCTTCTACGCCCCAGTAAAGTATCCTAGGGGCAAAATATTCAGCAAGCCTTGACGCTACTTTGTCAGAGTTACCCCCTTCATAAAATAAGAATACTGAAAGAAAAAGCATGGAAAGAACGCTTGTTATTATAATAGATTTTTTAAACTTTTTAAATTTATTCAATATAATTTTCTCCTTTCATGGTTTTTCTTATTTTTAGTAAAAACGCAAATTTTATGCATTATAAATAAATATATTTAATTATAATGGAATAACAATTGAGGATTGGGGATTAAAAGGATAAAATATATTAAATCATAAAAAATACCTCCAAGTAGATAATCTAATTTAAATTAATTAGACTGTCTACTTTGGAAGTATCATATAAATCAAACCCTACCCTTTGGCTTTAATTTAGTTGCCCCTTGACTTTAATTAATAGTATTTTTATTAGCCCACCTTTTTACCAATTCTACTACTTTCCATTTTAATTTTAATCTTGGTGCTTCTTCTTGGAGTATAATTTCTCTTTCTTGCTTGCTTTTGTTTGTTTCGTTTATTTCTTGTATTTCTTCTTTTTTTTCTATCTCCTTTGAATTTTCTCTTATTGTTTCGGTTGAAACTTTCTCTATATTTTCCTCTACATTGTAAGCTATAGAATGGGTTATATCTACAAAACACAGTGGCGGAAACATTACACACCACCAATTTTGCCCCTTACCTTCCCCTATGGTTATTAACAGTGTCTCGTAATCCCCTGCCGGCAGTACTAAGTCCCCATATTTTCTAGTAGGGAATTTATCCTGACCTAGGCTTACATCTACCTTGTATTTTTCACCCTCATTGTCTATAACTCTTTCTGTAATACTTTTCATATTATTCATATTAGCCCTTATTATATCCCTACTTTCATCTAAGGATTTAGTATGGGAAAACTTTTCTTCCATTTCATCAAGTATCTCATCTCTGACTTTAAGTTTAAGGGCTTGATCCTCTTCCCTATCGCTATTTGCCCTTATGTGAAACCTAATAAGCTTGTCTCCATAATCCCTAGCTAGTTTTTCTTCTACCATGGGATGGATTATGTAAACAAAGCTGATTATTATTAAAAATAATATTAAAATTGCCTTTTTATATTTCATGGATACTACCCCCTTATGGATGATTCTTGCCAATTAAGGGGGATAATATACA
>CAZWTU010000058.1:0-9720 GCA_964637035.1 uncultured Tissierellaceae bacterium | reverse complement strand
AATATTTTTATAGAAAACTAACAAAGTATAATTTAGAAAGATATGATATTATTTTCTTAATCTAATAAATAAATTAGGAGGGTATAAATATGTATGATGTTATTGTAATAAATGCGAGAATACCTCAAGGTGATGACACGGTATTAACTAACATTTTAGTAAAAGATGAAAAAATAGCAGGTTTCTTAGACGATATTGAAGGAGTAAAGGCAAAAGAAATCATAGATGCAAAGGAACAATTAACCTTACCAGGATGTATTGATTCCCATACTCACTTTATGTATCAAGGTTTTCCACACAGAGAAAACTTCTTAACAGGTACAGCAGCTGCCGCAACTGGCGGAGTAACAACAGTTATCGATATGCCATGTTGTTCAGTTCCATCTGTAAGGAGCGTAGATCAATTAAATTTAAAAGTTGATTTAGTTCAACCACAAGCTTTAGTAGACTTTGCTCTATGGGGTGGGGTTACAGGAGAAGATGTAAGAGAAGGTTGGTTAGACAATGTACAGGAACAGGCTGACGCTGGAGTAGTTGCTTTTAAGGCTTATATGACACCTTCAGTTCCAACATATCCAAGGGTAACAGATCCAGAAATGTATGAGGCATTTAAAGCAGTTGCTAAAACAGGTCTAGCAGTAGGGATCCATGCTGAGAACTATGCCATGTGTGATTTCTATGTAGATAAGTTTAGGGAAGAAGGAAGAACGGATGGACCAGCTTGGGCTGAGGCCAGAATGGAATTAGCTGAAAAAGTAGCAATTGAACTAGGAATTAGCTTTGCAGAGGCATCAGGAGCTAGACTTCATATAGTTCACATGAGTACAGGAATTGGCGCTCACTTAGTAGGAGAGGCAAAGAAAAAAGGATTGAATGTAACTTCTGAAACTTGTCCTCATTATTTAACTATAAACGCTCAGGATGCAATGACTGAATACGGTCCATGTGCAAAAATAGCACCACCACTTAGAACTAAAAGAGACAATGAACTTCTTTGGGAAGGTTTAAACAATGGTAGTGTGGACTTCATAGGTACAGACCATGCTCCTTACGAATTAGAAAGTGAAAAGATAAAGGAAGGAATGAATATTTGGACATCATTCCCAGGCATACCAGGAGTAGAAACTATGGTTCCAATATTAGTTTCTGAAGGATATAATAAAGGCAGAATTTCACTATCTAAACTAGTTGATATTTTAAGTAAAAATGCGGCTATTCATTATGGACTATATCCAAAGAAGGGTGCTATGAATATAGGATCAGATGCTGACTTTACTATTATAGACCTAGACAAAGAGTGGACAATAGATCCTAAAGAAGAGTCTTCCATGTGTGGGTATACTCCATTAGAGGGTATGAAACTTAAGGGAAAGGTTGCAAAGACCATAGTTCGTGGTAACCTAGTCTTTGAAGATGTAGAGGATAGCACCTTAAAAGATTTAACAGATGAAGAGCTTAAAACAATAATTCACAACTTCCCAGAAGGGATAGATGAAAAGTATAAGGAACATTTTGAAAGATATCCAAATCTAAATAGTAGAGAATATGAGAATAGCCATAGAATTAATCATCCAGAACTAATAGATGAACATATTAGGGGAATTAAAGGAATGAAGGTTAAACCAGGTTTTGGTAAGTTTGTAAAGAGACAAAGTATACAGGTATTACCAAGACAAATTAAATTTTAAGTGTCCAAATAAAAAAACAATTAAGGGCCTTAAGTGATAAAACACTATTAAAAATTGTCAAACAATGATAAAATTAAGGGGGAACAAATAAAATGGCAAAACACGCAATATTAGTAATAGATATGTTAAATGATTTCATAGGTGAAAAGGCAATGCTAAGATGTCCAGGTGGCGAGGAAATAATACCTGATCTTCAAAAACTCTTTAAATGGGTTAGGGAAAGAGAAGATGATGAAATACATCTAGTTCATGTACAAGAAGCTCATAGGAAAAATGACGCAGACTTTAGAGTTAGGCCACGTCATGCAGTAGCTGGGACTTGGGGTTCTGATTTTATTGAAGAACTTTATCCAGAGGGAGAAGAATATATAATTCCAAAGAGAAGACATAGTGCATTCGCCCATACTGACTTAGATTTATATTTGAAGGAAGAAGGTATAGATACAGTAGTACTTACAGGAGTTTGGACAAATGTATGTGTAAGATCTACAGCTACAGATGCTTTAGCAAATGCTTACAAGGTAATTACACTTAGTGATGGGGTTCACTCAAAGACTCAAGAAATGCACGAATATGGTTTAAATGACCTTAGTATATTCACTAAGCTAATGACAATAGATGAATATGTTAATGCTTGGGAAAAAGGCGAAGATCCATGGTTAGGTGGAGCAGGAGACACTGAAAATAAAGTAGAATAGTAAGTAAAATGCCACAGCGGAGGAATCTCCTGTGGCAAATACATAGTAGGAAGAGAGGAATAAGGATGAAAGTAGTAGTTGGAATATCGGGTGGAAGTGGCTCCATTTATGCAATATCTCTATTAAAAGCTTTAAAAGAACTAAATATAGAAACTCATTTAGTAGTTTCTACTATGGGAGAATATGTAACTGAACATGAATGTGGAGTAGATTTAGACGAATTAAAATCTCTTGCTAGCTATTACCATGACAATAAAAATTTTGCAGCTCCAATAGCTAGTGGTTCCTTTAAAGTAGATAAAATGGTAGTTATACCTTGCTCTATGAAGACTTTAGCTGGTATTGCCAATGGCTTTTCAGATTCATTACTCACTAGGGCCTGTGATGTATCTATAAAAGAACATAGAAAATTAATCCTAGTCCCTAGAGAAACACCTCTTAGCCCTATACATTTAGAAAACATGTTAAAACTATCTAAACTAGGAGTAACAATATTACCGCCTAGTCCAGGCTTTTATAATCATCCAGAGACAATAGAAGATATTGTTTTAAACATGACTGGAAGAATATTAGATATGATGGATATAGATAATAGTTTAGTAGATAGATGGAAAGGTCAATAGAGAGGAGGGTGCAAATGGAAAGACAAATGCTTAGACATACCTTAGAAAAACTTAAAAGCAAGAATTTACTTTTAGAATGTAATAAAGAAGTAGATGATGTCTATGAAATGGGAGGAGTACTAAAACATTTTAATAACAAGCGTCCCATTTTATTTAACAATGTAAAAAACAATTCTATGCCTTCAATTGGAGGCCTTTATGGAGAACGGACCATAATATACGATTTACTTAATATAAATCATGGCAACAGAATTCAAAAATTTATGGATGGGATAGTGAATCCTCAGCCATATAAGGTAGTGAATAATGGGCCGGTTAAGGAAAATATCATTAAAAGAAACATAGACCTACAAAGAATTTTGCCCATTAACAAATTCCAAGAAAAAGATTCTTCGAGTTTTATAACTGCGGGAGTAATGGTAGTTAAAGAAAGGGATAGTGGCAAATATTATACTTCCATTAGAAGGCTTCAAGTAAATGGAGGCAATGAACTTTCAGCACTAATAGCTTCACCAAAACTTACACAGGACTTTTTAGAATTAGAGAAGATGGGAAAAGCTTTGGAGGTTGCTATAATATTAGGATATGATGCTGCTACTTTAATGGCAAGCCAAATAAGCTCTGCTACTTATGGGGTAGATAAATATGAAATAGACAGTAGTCTAAGGGGAGAGGCGTTAGAATTAGTAAAGTGTGAAACTGTAGACCTTTTAGTACCAGCTTATGCGGAAATAGTATTAGAAGGAAGAATAGTACCCGATAAAAGACAGTTAGAAGGACCCTTTGGGGAACTAATGGGATATTATGGGCCTCAAGCTCCACATCCCATAATAAAAATTGACTGTATTACTCACAGGAACAATCCTATATATCAAACTGCTTTTCCTTGTAGAGAAGAGCATGTATCAAATGGTATGATTAGGGAAGTAGAACTTTATTACCACCTCAAGAATCAACTTGATATAGTAGATGTATATGTAACAGAAGGTGGAGGATATAGGTTTAATGCATTTATTTCAATAAACAAGCGGAATGAAGGTGACGGTAAAACCGCAATATTGGCAGCATTAGGACTGAACAAGGATTTAAAGCAAGTAGTTATTGTAGATGGAGATGTTGATATATTTGATTTACAGGAAATTGAATGGGCAATTACTACTAGGGCTCAAGCTTCAATGGACTTTACAATAGTGGAAGGAGCATTAGGCTCATCCCTGGAGCCTTCTCATGACTTAAGAGGGGTAACGGATAAGGTTGGTATAGATGCAACAAAGCCATTAGTAGATAAGGAAAATCACTTTCATAGGGCTATTATACCAGGATATGAAGAAGTTGATATAAACAAGTATTTCCCAAATATTTAATAGACAAGGTGGGATAAAATGAAAGAAGCTATAGGAATGGTTGAGGTAAGATCATTTGCAGGAGCAATGGAAGCAGCAGATGCAATGTTAAAGGCTGCAAATGTAAGCATATTGGAATTTCAAATAGTAGGTTCAGGTTTAGTATCTGTAACAGTTACTGGTGAAGTTGCAGCAGTGCAATCAGCTGTAGATGTTGCCACAGAAAGGGCAGGACATATAGCAGAAGTGATTTCAGCCAATGTTATACCTAGACCTCATGACGAAGTGGACAAAATATTTTAATTGATGGCGGTGAGTACACATGGTTAATCCATTGTCTAGAGTAGCTATGAAAAGTATTTTAGAAAAGAATGATACAGTAAAAGGATATAATAATAATTTATCACCAAACAAGAAAGTAAAGACCCTTAGCGACTTTGGTAAAAATAAGGAACAAGCTAGCACCAGCAGAAGTGGCAATAGTTATAACATGGACAGTAGTAATCTAGTGGTAGACAGGAAAGCAAAAACTCTTGGTGATTTTACCAAGGATAGAAACCAAGCTAGCACTAGTACAAGGACCAATAGCTACAATAAAGATAATTATAGTAATAACAATTTTAATACTAAAAGTACAAGAAATATTGATATTAAACCAGATGGAAAGATAAATAATTTAATAAAAGACCTTATTCATAGGGAAGTAAAAATAAAAGCAAATAATTCTATAGATTCTGCAATAACTTTAGAACAAGCAGCAGCAAAAACAAAGCAATAACCCTTAGTATATGGAGGTGTTCAAATGAAAAGTGCAATAGGTCTCATAGAGGCTTTAGGATTTCCAACAGCAGTAACGGCTTTGGATGCAGCAAGTAAGGCTGCCAATATAAGTCTAGTAGGTTATGAGAGAATCATAGGTGTAGGTGGGTTAGTAGGGGTAAACATACAAATTGCTGGGGAAGTGGCGGCGGTTCAAGCTGCAGTAGATGCAGGTGTAGATGCAGGAAATAGGGTAGGAAGAATTTTCTCATCCCATGTAATACCTAGGCCTCATGAAGATGTACAAAAGTTGATAGATAAATTTGGAGAAAATTTAAAGAAAAAAGAAGAAGAAAAGGCAGTTAAAGCAGAAGAAAAAGATATAAAGAAAGATGCAAAGAAAGAAGTTAAAAAGGATAAAAAATAATAAGATTGATAGGGAGGAATAATGATGAGTCAAGCATTAGGATTAGTTGAAACTAAAGGATTAGTAGGTAGTATTGAGGCAGCAGATGCTATGGTAAAGGCAGCAAATGTAACATTAATAGGTTATGAAAAAATAGGTTTTGGACTTGTAACTGTAATGGTTAGAGGAGATGTAGGCGCAGTAAAGGCAGCCGTAGATGCAGGGGCAGAGGCAGCTAGAGCAGTAGGAGAATTACATTCAGTACACGTAATACCAAGACCACATTCAGAAGTAGAAAGAACAATATTAAAGCAGTACGAATAAGAAAATTGGAGTGCTTTAAATGAAGAGGAAAATAACTTCAAATGTATTGGAGGATGTTGCCAGAAAAATTCGAGGAGGAAGTACAGGCCATAGAAAAAAGGCATTAGTAGTATTAAATGCTTCCGATGTAAATCTAAATAAAAGAATAGAATTAGTAAAGGATATAAAATCTCAAGGAATAGAAATATCTTTAGCCTTTTCCTTTATGGGGGAGAAAATGTTAGATAAGGAAAAGATTATAAGAAGTTTATCTCCTAGAAATATATATGGAGAAGAAGATGTTTTTAGACTTAAAGAGATTGTTAAGGAATACGATTTAATAATAGATCCAAATATAACAATAAACACATTATCAAAAGTATCTTTAGCTATGATCGATAGCTTTATCTCTACACTTATATGGACTTTTATTTACAAGGGGAAAAGTGTATATATTGACTTCAACTCAGTAAGGAATTATTTGGGAGAAGAGACAGAGAATAAAGCCATCAAAGATATGATAGAAAACAATATAGTAACCATAAGGGGTATGGGAATTATAGAAATAGATGAGACCTCCTATTTAGAAAAGATCTGTGGTTTAAGTAATGGTACTGAAGATAATAGAAATATAAAAACCCAATCTTATTTAAATAAGGAAGTTAGCAATCGAAGAGTAATTACACAAAGTGATATATTAAATTTAGATAGTAAAAAATTAATCTTAGAAAAAGGAACAATAATTTCTCCTCTAGCTAAGGATAAGGCTAGAGAAATGAATATTGATATTGAGATAAAATAAGGAGGCTGAAATATGTATATAGCAAAGGTAATAGGAACAGTTGTAGCAACTAGAAAAGACGGAAACCTAGTAGGAAATAAATTAATGGTTACACAGCCTCTTGATATAGATTTAAAACCTAGGGGAGAAGCGGTGATTGCAGTGGACACAGTAGGAGCAGGTGTAGGAGAACTAGTTTTAAATGTTAAGGGGTCTGTTGGTAGATTTGCAACAGGAAAACTGAATGCACCTATAGATGCTGCAATAGTAGGAATTATAGATGAAATAGATATAAATAAAAAATTATTGGAAGATTAATAGAAGGGAGGAAATAGAGTGACAGATACGAATTATATAAAAATGGCAATGGATTATAGATCTTCTATTGACGCCCTAATGGGGACAAAAGAATATGCAGATACAGTACTTATAAATGGTCAAGTAATTAATGTAATCACTAGGGAGATATATAATGCAGACATTGCGATTAAACATGAATATATATTGTTGGTAGGGGATTGCAAGGATTTAATAGGTCCAGAAACACAGGTTATAGACATCCAAGGAAAATACTTATCACCGGGATTCATGGACTCTCATATGCACTTTGAATCAAGTATGCTTACAATTACTGAATTTTCTAGATTATCTATACCATCAGGAACTACTACATTAGTGGCAGACCCTCATGAAATAGGGAATGCATTAGGTACATTAGGAATGACTGCAATGGCAGATGAAATAGATGGAATACCATCCAATGTTTATCTAGTAGTACCTGCTTTAGTACCAGATTCTCCAGGATTAGAAACTCCAGGATATGATATAGATTCAAGAAATATGGAAGAACTATTAAATTATAAACATATAATAGGAATAGGAGAATTGCAAGGATTTTCCAACGCTCAGCATGTATACAATAATACTCCGGGAGTAGTTACAGATTTACTTGCTTCAAGCATCTATGCAAAATCTAAGAATATGGTAGTAGATGGAAATGCACCAGAATTATTCGGTAAGGAATTGGCAGCCCATATACTGTCAACGGGAGGAAGATGCTCCTGTCACGAAACTACAACAAAGGCTGAAGCAGTAGAAAAGCTTAGGCAAGGGGTTTACCTCTTTATGAGGGAAGGATCTACCCAGAAAAACATGGCAGAATGTATTAGGGCTGTAACAGAAGAAAAGATGGATTCTAGAAGGGCCATACTGGCTACAGATGATATGGTGGCAGCAGATTTAGAAACATTGGGACATATGAATGAAATTATTAGAAGAACTATAAAAGAAGGAGTCAGTCCAGTTGAAGCAATTCAAATGGCAACTATAAATCCTGCATCATATTTTGGTTTTCACCATGTAGGAGAGTTGGCACCAGGTAAACAAGCTGACATTGCTATCATAGATGATTTGCAAGAAATGACTATAGCAGGTGTATTCTTAAAAGGAGAATTAGTAGCCTCTCAAGGGGAATTATTAATAGATTTACCTAGATATATTTATCCAGATGAAGTAAAGAATTCAGTAAAAAGAGGACCTATATCTGAGAAAAATTTAGAAATTAAAGCTGAAGGTTCTAGTGCTAGGGTAAGATGTATAGTAGCGATACCTGATCAAAACCTAACAGGTAAAGCAGAGGAAGAACTTAGGGTAAATAGAGGCGTTGTAGAAGCAGATGTGTCTAAAGATACACTAGGCATAGCATGTGTAGAAAGATATAATAGAGGTAATGGTATAGGCAAGGCTTTTGTAAAGGGCTTTGGATTAGAAAATGGTGCCTTTGCAGAATCAGTAGCTCATGACACCCACAATATAATGGTTGTTGGAACTAATATCAAAGATATGACTTTAGCAGTAAATGCAGTTATAGAAATGGGTGGTGGGGTAGCCATTGCAAATAGGGGTAGGATATTATCAGAAATGAGACTTCCAGTAGGGGGGCTTATTACAGATGAACTAGATGGTCATGAAGTAAGTGCAAAATTAGCAGAACTAGAAAACATAATAGTAAAGGATTTAGGATGTAAAATCCATGCACCACTAATGCATTTATCATTTTTAGCATTATCTACTAGCCCTGAATGGAAAATAACAGACAAAGGTATCGTTGATGTAAATAATTTCAAGATTTTATCTCCAGTTATTAATTAATTTGACTTTAGTGAAAGCTAAATAAATATTATTTTTAAGGAGGATAGTTGCTCTATAAAATTATAAGGAGGCGTATTATGTCTAGTGAAAAAGTTACAAACGATGGATTTTTAGAAAGGCAATTTAAGCTAAAAGAACACGGTACAGATGTACGAACAGAAATTATTGCAGGTATTACAACATTTATGACAATGGCTTATATACTTGCTGTAAACCCAGGTATGTTAAGTGAAGCAGGAATGGATGCAGGTGCTGTATTTACTGCGACAGCATTATCAGCAGTAATAGCTACTTTAATGATGGGATTTTTTGCAAATTATCCTTTTGCACTTGCTTCAGGTATGGGACTTAATGCATTTTTCGTTTACACAGTTGTTTTTCAAATGGGATATACTTGGGAGTTCGCACTAACAGCAGTATTTATTGAAGGGATTATATTCTTAATTTTATCATTATTTAAAGTAAGAGAAGCAATATTTAATTCAATCCCCATGAATCTAAAAAAAGCAGTTTCAGTAGGTATTGGATTATTTATAGCTTTAATAGGATTTGTAAATGCAGGAATAGTAGTAGGAGATCCAGCAACAAACTTAACCTTAGGAAAATTAGCATCACCAGGACCAATATTAGCCATAATTGGATTACTGTTAACAGGATTTTTATTAGCTAAGAAAGTTAAAGGCGCATTATTCTTTGGTATAATCATTACTACAATAATAGGTATTCCAATGGGTGTAAGTTATCCCCTTAGCGGAGATTTCTTAGGGATATTCTCAGCACCACCATCCTTAGCACCAGGATTATTTAAATTTGAATGGACACAAATATTTACATGGGATATGCTTTTAGTAGTATTTACCTTCTTATTTGTCGACATATTTGACACCATAGGTACATTAATAGGTGTATCATCTAAAGCAGGCCTATTAGATGAAAATGGTCAACTACCTAGGGTAAAGCAAGCACTA
>CAZWTU010000057.1:0-10186 GCA_964637035.1 uncultured Tissierellaceae bacterium | reverse complement strand
CATCATAAGATTATCTTATTTGCTTATTAATCTGATCTTTTACTTCTGTTACATCACTGTTAACTTCCATTACCTCACTGTTCACTTCTATCACCCCATCTAAATAGGTTGAATATAGTAGTAGCTTGTCAACTTTTATCTCTTGGTCTTTTACAATTTCTTCAAATAGGAGCTTGTAGCCTTCTAGTTGGCCTCCGTAGGATTTGATTAGGTGGTGTCTTATATCGCTGCCTCCCCTTATGGGTTTGTCGCTTTTGTAGTCTAGTATTGTCCATGTATTATCCTTAGATTTAACCACTAGGTCTATTACTCCGTTTATTAATATGGTTTTATTGTCCCTTTCCACCCTGGAAATTTCATCAGTATTGCTAGTAGCCATAAGGGTTGATATCTTTTCAAAAATATCCTTATTACTTTCATGAATAGCTATGGTAAAGGCTAGTTCTGGAAATACTTGGTCTGCATTTTTGAAAAGTTCTTTTATATCTTGATTTTCCATGAAATTATGCAAGACATCCTTTACATAGGCATAAAGCCTTTCCTTTATAGAAGCTACAACTACTTCTCGGCCTTCTTTGATACTTAACCTTACCAGTTTCTTAACCTTTTCATATTGGCCTGGATAAAGAAGGCTTATATTGGTCTTGTTTATTTCTAAATTGTCAATTACGCCATTTACAGCGAATTTAATTGAATAATTTATCTTTTCCTTGCTTATATTTTGTAAATTATCAGTCCCTTTAATCAGGGATTCTAGGGCATCATGGACTATGGTCCCATAAACCCTACCCCTTGGACTTGGATTAAACTTAATTTTATCAGGGGCCTTTATTTTTTTAGCAAATTTCACCTTTACACTTTTTACATCCATTGACTGTTTTTCATCTAGACCAAAACCACTGGCCTTAAAGCTTGATGGACTAGACCTAATATAAGCTGGAGAGTATATTTCCTTTTTAATTCGCAGGTCTCTTGTTAATCTTCTTTCCATTTGCTTTGCTCCTGTTGGTTTCAATATGTTATCTATCTTTTCCCTTTCTTCAATAACACTTATTTCCTTATCTATATTTGTTGACAAAGGATTTAAAAATGCTTCTTCATTTATTCCTTCTGCAATAATTAGGACAGATTTAGCCCTTGTAGCTGCCACATAAAGGAGCCTATCCATTTCTGCTTCCTTAAATTCCATTTCTTTTTCTTGCTTTTCATCTTCTCCTGGCCCTTTAGCTTTAAACTGTGAATTATATTTCATATATCCTATACTCATATCATCCTGATTTTTCTGAATATAGTGGGTATCTGAAGAAATATACCTTGCCTTATCTCCACCTACCAGCAAAATTATATTGGCCTCTAATCCCTTAGCCTTATGAATATTCATTATCCTTAGGGCATTATTGGCTTCCTCCCTATTTATAGGTAGTTCATATTTTATTTCATTGAAAACAAGTGTCTTCAATTCCTCTCTTAGCCTATAAATGCTATAACATTCCTTTGTTTTCAATATCTCTATGGCCTGCCTTAAAGAAGAATCTCCATCCCTTAATTCTAAGGGGTCATAATCCTTGTTGACCTCATAAATCCCTAGCTTATTTTCCACCAGCCTTTCTACAAATGCCATAGGACTAAGTTCCTTAGAAAGTGTCATTATTTTATTAATATAAGAAAATGCATTTTTAATACTGGGGTGTTGAATTTCCTCTATTTCCTTAGGAAAAAACATAAACTTAGAAAGACTAGTTTTCTCTTCCATAAATAGGTCTATGGTTTCCAAGTCTAAATAAAAGCAATTTCTTAAAGCAGATACAATTTTTATATTATCCCTATAATCAACTAGGGCATCTATTAAAACAAATAGATTTGATACTTCCCTGGTGTCCCCTAAAACCTTTTCCCCACCTAATAGGGCAGGAATCCCCCTATCCTTAAGGCTCTTTAAATATAAGCCGGTTTCTGCATTTGCCTTTGTAAGTATCATAATATCTCCATGCTCTACCTTTCTACTGTGGTTATAATATTCACCCTTTGAATTTTGCTCTTTTGTCACTATATATTTATCTAACAATTCAACAACCAAATCCCCAACGTATTCCTCATCACCTGGACCATAATTGTATTTATAAACCCCTTGAAGGAAATTTTCTACTTGGTCCTCCTCTCCGGGAGAATCATCCCATTGGCTAAGTATCCGTTTAAAGCCTGCCTGGGCATCAGTTGATTCCTCAGGAAATCCAAAGATTTCATCATCCCTTTTCTTAAAGGTCGACTGAACCCAGTGACAAATTTTATCTGAAGATCTAAAGTTTATATCTAAATAAACTACTTCCCCGTTTTTATCTATTAGGTCTTTCAGCTGGTTGTATATACTAATATCTGCCCTTCTAAACCTATAAATAGATTGCTTAGGATCGCCTACTATAAATAGGGATCCAGGTATAGGGTCAACATCATGCCAGGCTTTCTTTCCACTATATTTACTGTCTTTGTCCACTAAATGCATAATAAGTTCAATTTGCATAGGGTCAGTATCTTGGGATTCGTCCAAATAAAAATACTTATATTTATTTTTCAAATGTAGCCTGGCTTCTTCAGAAGTTTTAACCAAGCTAGAAGCCTTGTACAACAATTCATTAAAAGTAAGTTTCCCCTTGTAATTTTTATTCTTATAATCAACAACCATATTAATAAAATCTGTACAAGTGTCATAGGGAAGGGTTCTTAATTTTTCATATAAATTATAAAGTTCATCAATCATCTCTTTATACCTATCTTCATCTTCAAATACAGATGTCTTTTTATGAATGTCAAGAAAATACTCATCCACATGGAAGTCCTTACCTAAAAATGCATTATTGAAAATATTAGAGTAATCCTCTAATTTTCCATCCTCCTCTAAAATCCCATATAGGAGTTTTCCTATAGCCTTACCCTTACTAATGTCCTTAAATTCTAAGTCCCCATAAGTGTTTTTTATGCTTTCAAATTCTCTTTCTAAATCCTTGTAACTATGTTTGTCTCCATCATAGCCTGTAAAATTAACATCTAAATTACTCAATGCCAGTATAGCCCTTGTTCTTAAGTCCATATAATCAATATTAAACTTGTCCAGGGTTTCCATGGCATCCTTATAATCGTCTTCCCTATCCCTTAAAAAGCTATACCATACATTTGTATTGAATTCTGTGTCATCTTCAAGAATTTCATAGCCAGGAGATAAATCAGCATGAAAGGGCATTTCCCTAAGTATTAAATCACCAAATGAATGTATGGTTCCAGTGAATATCTTGTCTATATTCTTAAGTTTTTCAATTATTTTAGGGTCCTTTTCTGCCTTTAGCCTCTCCAATGCTTTTAATTGGACTCTTTCAGCTAATTCAGTAGCAGCAGCCTTGGTAAAGGTAATAGCTACCAGGTTACTAGGGTCAATATCTGAATTTACAATATGATTGATAATCCGTTGTACAATAATAGTAGTCTTCCCAGCCCCTGCTCCAGCCTCTAAAAGATAGTTTTTATCAAAAGTATTAACTATTTCATCTCTCTTTTCCATTTCCTTAACTATTAAATCTTTATTCTTCAAGAGTATCCACCCCTTTATCCCCCATACATATAGTACTGAATTCACAATATCTACAACTTAAGCTGTCATCCTCAGGATCATATATTATATTTTTATCTTCTTCTAATATATTAATATCCAAAAGTCCCTTTATTCTCCCCTCAATGCTTTCTATAAAATCTTCAGAAAAATCTAAATCTATGACCCCTCTAGCCCCACTGCCTTTAAACATATAGGTAAAATTACTTACCTGGGGATTAGGACATATGTCCTTTCTATCTTCTAATATCTTTTCCAAAGCCTTTTTATAAATATAATATTGTAGCTTTTTAGTCGCAGAATAGTCATATTCCTCTTCCTTAACCCTCAATTGTTTGTCAAAATTGTTTTTACTTCCAGTCTTATAATCTACAATTCTAAAAAGATTCTTATTGTTTTTGTTTACATCCACCCTGTCTATGGACCCATTTAAGACCAAGTCTAAACCCATTATATTAATCTTCTGGCTTTCTAGAGCCCCAAAGACCTTGTTGGCCTTCATTTGACCCTTTTCTATAGGGCCAAAAGATAATTCATTTACTAAGACTTCCCATTCCTTGTCTTTTTTAGTTCGTTCTATAATACTTTGGCAAATACTGATAATTTCTTCTTTTTCCCTCTTATATACATCTTCTAATATGACGACTACTTCTTGTCTTTTTTTAATGGACTCCTCTTCAACTATTTCAAGTAAATCCTTGGCCCCATTTAAGTCGAAATAAATATTTAAAACTTCATGGACCATAGAACCTTTTTCCAAGGGATTTAGCCACCTATAAACTAAAATTTCATCTTCTTCCTTTTGCCTTAATCCAAGCTTATAACGTAGGTAAGCCTTTCTACTACATTCAGCCAAGGTCTCCAAAGCCGTTGCAGATTTAACTAAATCTCTACCATAAATTTCATACTTTTTCCCCTTTGTTCCTTCATCTGTCCCTCCATACTTGTCCTTTAATTCAATATATATTTGGGAAGGTGACTTGTCCTTTACATCAGTAGTATTGAAATTAGAATAAAGGATTGTGATATTTTTAAAACCAGCTGTTAAAAGTTCCCTTATCTTATACTTTTTATAATCATAGGCATCCTTAGCAAAAGAAAGATGATCTGATATTTTTTTTCTATTTAAATCCAGTAATATAGGAGATTCTATAACCTTATTGGACAAACTATCACTATCCATACCTATTAAATATAGGTTTTCCCGGCCTGAATAACCTGCATTTTTCACACTGCTAGCAAAAACATGTCCAGCTTGTGGTTGAGACCTTAATATTTTAGAATTTCCAATATAGGAAATAACTATATCAAAATATTCCCTAGGAGAAACCATCATATCAAGATCAACTATTCTATTTAATGTATCAAGTATTTCAATTTTAGCAGCACCATCATACTTGTTTGAAACCCTTACATATTTGTTTATTAGATTTGTTAGGTTAGAAAGATAATCTTTCATATTTACACTAGGTTGGATAGGAATACTAATAAATAAATCCTCAAAAAACTCCCTAAACCAAACTATCTCTCCCCCAGAGCTGACTTTTAGCCTTTTAATATAGTTTTCCCTTGCAAAACCAATATTAAGTTTCAGCAGTTCCTCATATAACTTCTGACTAGAAGTTTTCATATCAGCCTTAAGATTAACCTTGATATCCCCATTTACAAAGATTGGCTTCAACTTATTTACATTATAATAATCATTAGCCCAAGTAAAAATAGTCTCTATAAACCTATAAGTACTAGAGGACATGACACTTAAACCCTCCCCATAAGTAATAGGAATGTCATTCTTTTCAAACTCTATATTTATTAAATTAGGGTATTTCCCATTAGTATAAGCAATGACAAGATTATCTAGCTTTATCCTCTTTTTCTTTATATCCTGGATTATATAATCTATCTCATTTCTACAACCATACTCTCCCCTAAAAATTATATTCTTCTTATCTAGGTCTTGAGACCCATCTACATCCTTATAATAATAATTTTTAGGTTGATTATCTATTAAATTAACAGGCATCTTTATCCTAGTACAATTCTTTTGGGTCAAGCTTTCAAATAAGCTTCTTTCAATATTGTGAAATTCTACATTAGAAGCTACACCTATATTTTTATCCTTATACTCCTCTAAGCTATCTAAATCAATTGCTAAAGAAATAATATCGCAATAATCTACTGCATTTAATTTCTCCAATTGATTTTCATATTCCTCATATATCTTGTCCAGGTTTTTAGTTTGTGGAATAGCTTTTAGACCGCTATATTTCAACTCTAAAATCACCTTATAAACCTCTTCTGCAGTTCTAGCATCAATTAAATCCTTCTTGAAAAAGAATTCACTGTCTTCTTTGCCAGCAAAATCCTTTAAAATACCCATAATTAAATTGTTGCCTAAAACGCTGTCAATTACTAACTTGTCTTCCTTTAATATATATTCTTGGCATATTTCAAAAGCCAGCCCCTGCAATGTAGCAATCTTTAAATTAATAGAGGGAATGCCATCCCTTGCCATCCTATTTACCATTTGTTTGCCTACGGTTATTCCAGATACAATAAAAATCTTTTCATCTAAAAGATTTTCCCTGACGAAATCCCTTAGTTCTTTTTTCGACAAAATATCACGCCCTTTTTTTATTTCCTTACCCTATTATATCCTATAAAATATATTTTTTTAATAGATTGGTCTAAATCATTAAAAATTTTAATCATATTGTAACCTTTAGCCCCCATATGATATGGTAAAATGTACTTGTTATGAAATACTTGGAGGTGAAAAATTCGATTGAGCGATTTAATAGTATTAAAAGATTTAAGAAAAGTTTATAGGATGGGTGACGAAAAAATCATAGCCCTAGACAATATTAGCCTATCTATAAAAAGGGAAGAGTTTATATGCTTATTAGGAACTTCCGGTTCTGGTAAATCTACACTCTTAAATATGATGGCCGGGCTTGAAAAACCAACTAGAGGACAAATAAACATAGGAAAACATCCCATACATAAAATGAATGAAAGAGATGTAACTCATTTCCGACAAAAAAATGTTGGCTTTGTATTCCAGTCCTACAACCTAATATCAACACTATCAGCTTTAGAAAATGTAAGTTTAGGCCTAACATTTCAAGGAGTGCCTAAAGCTAAAAGGGATAAAATGGCTACAAAAATGCTTACAGATGTAGGCCTAGGTAAAAGACTTAACCATAAACCCTCAGAAATGAGTGGGGGCCAGCAGCAAAGAGTTAGTATTGCCAGGGCTTTTGTCAATAAACCTAGAATAGTCTTTGCAGACGAACCTACAGGAAATCTAGATACCAGGACTTCAATTGAAATCATGAATTTAATTACTGAAATGGCCTACGATTTAAAGCAAACACTTATCATAGTTACCCATGATGAGGAAATATCTGGATATGCCCATAGGATAGTATACCTAAGAGATGGCTATGTGGAAGAAGTAGTAGAGAATGAAAACATAATAAAGGGGGCAACAAATTAAATGAAGCGATTTTTAAGTATTTTATTAATAATAATGTTAATTGTGATGCAAGTACCAGATGTGAGTTTGGCGGATAATAGTGGGACAACAAATTACAACCCATCTTTAAGTATTAAAAGTAGCAGTGTACCTTCTGTTAAAGCAGGTGCAACTACTTCTATTAGTTTAACAATTCAAAATGGCAGTACCAATCAAGCTAAAAATGTAGTTATTACACCTACTTTTGGACCAGATAGCCCTTTTACTCCTAATAGTTTAACTGAGACATTAACTTTAAGTGAAATAAGGGGCAATTCTCAAGCAACGACAAATTTTAACTTAAATGTTTCAACAAATGCACTAGAAGGAAGTTATTCTATTCCTTTAGACATTAAATATGAATATACAGTTCCCAGAGAAACAGCAAATGGATTAGAAGCTACAACAATGTCTGGAAGTTACCAAGAAACAATATATATTAACGTAAATAATCAAGGTTCTAAACCAAAACTAATAATCAAAGAAATAATTACAGATCCAAAAGTCATAGTTCCTGGCCAAGAAGCAAAGGTCAGTATAATATTTGAAAACAAAGGAAGTATTGATGTAAAAAACATTACTGCAAAACTTGAAGGCTTAGATAAAGACAAAGGATTTTATTTAGCTTCTGGTTCTGACATTGGCTTTGTTAATAAGGTGCCAGGCAACGGGGTTTCTTATGTTGATTTTCAATTAAAAGCATCAAATAATATAAAAAGAGGTGCTCATGAACTAAAGCTTGCATTTTCATATAATGACTTAGAAGAAACCCAAACAATATATCTTAATTCTGGTGGGGGTAGTGATCAAAGTTCAAATCTACTAATAGAAAACCTTAGCTATCCTACAGGAGGTATATCCGCTAATAATAATTTCACCCTAAAGTTTAACTTAAGAAACAATGGTGGAGTAAAAGCTGAGAATATTCTAGTTAAGGTAGAAAGCTCAGACCCGGCTGTAGTTCCTAAAACTACAAGTATGCAGAGAATAACTAGTATTGATCCTGAAACCAGTAAAGCTTTAGAATTTGTATTCTCTCCTACACCTGATGCAACAACAAGAAATTATCCTATAAGTATTAGTGTAGAATATGAGGATGCCCTAACTAATCCAGGAGAAGGCAGGCCAAGCTTAGAACAATATGCAGGAATTAATGTAATAGGAAAAGACGATGGTAGTAAGGGAAAACCAAAATTAATAATAGACAAATATGATTTCCAACCATCCATGGTAAAAGCAGGGGAACAATTTGATATGAACCTTAGCTTTCATAATACAAACGATAGCAAAGCAATTAAAAATATTAAAATATATTTAACAGCTGAGCCAGGTTCCAGTGACCAGCAAGGTGCTAATGCAGGAAGCTCAGTATTTACACCTGTAAATAGCTCTAACACCTTTTATATTGATTCAATATCTGCTAAAAGCAGGGTAGATAAAAAAATAACCATGTTTACAATACCTGATGCCCTAGCTAAAACTCATACTATAACTGCAAATTTAGAGTATGAAGATAGTGATGGCAATGAATATACAGCTCAAGAACTAATAGGTGTACCAGTAGTCCAACAATCAAAACTAGAAGTAGGAGAAGTAAACTTCTTCCCAGAAGCTAGCGTAGGTCAGCCAATGCCTGTTTCATTAGAGTTTTATAACACTGGTAAAGTCACATTATATAATCTTATGATAAAACTTGAAGGTGATTTTGATACAGAAAACGGTCAATATTATGTAGGTAATTTTGAAAGCGGCGGTAGCAATTATTTTGATGGTATGGTAATACCATATGAAGAAGGAGAAATGCTAGGAGCAGTAGTCTTCACATATGAAGATTCCACAGGTGAAACCCAAGAAGTAAGAGAAGAATTTACCCTAAATGTAATGGAAATGCCACCAATGGACGAATTTCCAGGAGATTTTGATTTTCCAATGGAAGAAGAAAAACCTGGAATATTGAAATCTAAATGGCTTTGGATTGCAGTAGCTGCAATTGCCATAGTTGGTGGACTAGTATTTGCTAAAAAGAGAAAAAATAAAAAAGATGAGGAAATGGCTTTAGATGAATAATATAGATTTATTTAGAATGGGTATAAAAAATCTGTGGAGACGAAAATTAAGAACATTTTTAACTGTACTTGGAGTTATTATTGGAGCAAGTTCAATTATAGTAATGCTTAGCTTAGGATTTGGTATGACCGAATCCTTTGAAAAGCAAGTTTCCCAATGGGGAGACCTAACCGTAATAAATGTCCATAAAAAATGGGTAGACCCATCCATGCCTGGGCAAAAAGAAGTAGCCTTAGATGATGCTGCAGTCCTCTCCTTTAGAGAAATACCAGGAGTTGCAGCAGTAAGCCCAACACTTCAATACCATGGAAAAATAATCAACGGTAGATATGAAGCCTATGCACCTTTCCGCGGTATAGATCCTGATAGTATGGAGGCCTTTGGTTTTTCAGCTGCTGAAGGAAGACTTCTAAATAGTGGAGATAAATTAGCTGTAGTATTTGGCAGTGACATGGCACGGAATTTCCATGACCCAAATTCTAGGGTATGGAGGGAAGCAAATATAGACCTAATGAAGGATAGGATGTCTATTTCCATGGACCAAGGATATATGATGGGACCAGGACAAGAACAACAAAAGCCTAAGGAATATGAAATAAAAACTGCTGGTATCCTTACAGAAGGAAATTGGGAAACCAGCTATGGAATATATATGCCAATAGGAGAACTAGAAAAGTTAATAAAAGAACAGGAAAAAAATCAAGGCAGAGACCAGGGTGGTGGCCAAAGGAGGCCCACAAGTACTGGCTACGATCAAGTCAATGTTAAGGTAGAAGATATGGATAATGTTCAAGGAATACAAGATATGATAAAGGAAATGGGACATGAAGCCTATAGCTTAAATGATGAGTTAGAATCCTTTAAAGAACAGGCCGTAGTTATTCAAGCGATCTTTGGAGGAATAGGTGCCATATCATTATTAGTAGCGGCCATTGGTATTACCAACACCATGGTAATGAGTATATATGAAAGAACCAAAGAAATAGGAGTAATGAAGGTTATAG
>CAZWTU010000056.1:8866-10190 GCA_964637035.1 uncultured Tissierellaceae bacterium | reverse complement strand
TAATACATAGTTTAGGAGATAGCCTTTGGACATTTTGTCTTAGGCTTACATATGGGAAATTAGAAGCTGAAGATTTATATCAGGATACCATGGTAAAGGCTTTAGAGCTAAAGGGAAAAATAGATTTTGATAAAAATCCAAAGGCTTATATTTATTCCCTTGCTGTCTCCATAAATAATAATAGATTTAGAAAAATATTTAGACGTAAAGAAATAGCCCCTATATTTCACTTGGATTTAAATTTCATAGAAGATTCAAAAACAAATATTGAATCTAAAGTAATTCTCAATGAAGAAAAAACAGACATAGAGCTTGCAATAGATAAACTAAGTAAAAGTCAAAAGCCTGTAATGTTAATGTTTTATATGGAGGATTTATCTATAAGGGAGATTGGTGAGTATTTAAATGTTCCAGAAGGGACCGTAAAGAGTAGGCTAAACTCTGGGAGAAAGACATTGAAAAAAGAACTGGAGGGGAAAGGTTATGGGAGACAAGAATAATTTTGATGATTATATAAAAATGGAGCTAGAAAAGACGTATGCAAGCCCAGAACATTTAAATAATAATCTTATTTTAAATATGAAGGAAAAAGAAGAATTTAAAATTACCAATTTTATGTTTTTCATAATAGCAATAATACAAAGCTTATCTATTATCTTTTTAGCTATAATTTTTATATCTGATATTCTTTTAAAAATTACCATAATAGGAGCTGGAATATTACTATTTAACCTTTCAGTGGGTCTATATATTTTAACAATAAATAAGGATGGTGTGTTAATATGACAACAAATTTACTATTAACTTTAGTTGGTTTATTTATGGCATCTAAGATTTTTATAGCCATATGGATATATAAAGATGCAAAATCAAAGGAGATAAATCCTTGGTTATGGACAATATTAGTATTCTTTTTTTCAGGGCCCTTAATTTTCCTAATATATTTTTTAGTCATAAGAAAAGAGAAAAATATAAAATGTGAAAATTGTAGTTATATTCAATCAGAAAAGTTATTGTATTGTGGTAGGTGTGGTAATGAAATAAAGATTGATAAATATGAAGAAAGTTTTAACAAAGAGTCTAATAAGATATTCTTAAATATAGGGATTATCTTACTCATAATAGGAATTGTTTTAGGAAGTATATTGGTTGTTCAAACTGTTTTGGAAGATAAAAATGGTTTACCTATTTCAGTAATGTCTTATACAAACAAGTATGGTGGTAAATGGAAGAGCAGCTTTAATTATAAAAGTGGAAGTGAGTCTCATAGCTTTAAGATAAAGGAGAAAACAACATTAAATGCCAGTTGGGATGTTGAAGGTGG
>CAZWTU010000056.1:0-8766 GCA_964637035.1 uncultured Tissierellaceae bacterium | reverse complement strand
GCTTTAAGATAAAGGAGAAAACAACATTAAATGCCAGTTGGGATGTTGAAGGTGGGAATATAGATGCAAAATTATATCATAGAGATAAATTAATTAAAGAGATAAATTCGGAAGATAGTCCTAATTATGAAGACCTAATGGATCTATCGGAGTACAAAGGGAGTAAAGTAGTTTTAAAATTGAAATTTAAAAAGGCAAAAGGGAAAATACAGTTTATTTTAGAATAATCTAGGATATGTTCAAGGTCAAATCAACTAAGCAAGTAGATATTAGCCATCTTTATATGATATAATAGCTTTATCATTTCAAGTATTCCAGTAGATAGGAATACTTGAATGCACATAATGAATAAAAGGATGGCAAGTAAATGACAAAAAATAGAATTATTACAGATAAGTTTAAAGAAGGAATAATGGCTGCACTGCCTATAGTTATAGGGTATTTTCCTATTGCCATGGCTTTTGGATTATTAGCTAAGAATACTCAAATATCTTTTAGGGATACCAGCTTGTTATCCATTTTAGTATTTGCGGGAGCAAGTCAATTTATGGCTTTGGATTTAATAGGGGCAGGTGTAAGCATGGGAAGTATAATACTTGCAACGTTTTTACTAAATCTCAGGCATATGATGATGTCTGCATCTTTAGCAGTGGATTTCAATAATATTCCTAAGAAAGCTTTGCCTATAGTAGGATTTGGGATTACAGATGAAACTTTTTCAGTAATTTCATTTAATAAGGAGAAAATCAACTTACCCTTCGTCCTTATATTGGTTATATTATCTTATAGCTCCTGGGTTATAGGATCTATGGTTGGATATGCAGTAGGTGAAATATTGCCTGTTTCTCTCCAATCTAGTCTTAGCATAGGTTTATACGCGATGTTTGCAGCACTACTATCTCCTGAAATAAAGAAGTCAAAGAATATATTGTTTTTATCTATAATTTCAGCATTAGTTTATATAATATTATTTTACTCTAAGATATTTACGTCAGGTTGGGATATTATTCTTGCAATAATTATATCATCAGCTTTAGGGGTAGTATTTTTTAGCAAGGACAATAAGGAGGGAGTAAATTGAAAAATTATCTTCCTTTAATAATAGGAATGGCATTGGTCACATATTTACCTAGAATAATCCCATTAATGGCTTTAAAAGATAGAAAGATAAATAAAAAGATGGAAGAGTTTTTATACTATATACCTTATACATCCCTTAGTATCCTAATCATCAGAGGTATAATGACAGCTGATAGCAACATGAGAATAGCTACTATGGCTGGAATTGGTATTGCTGGAATCTTATCTTATAAGAAAGGTAATTTAGTATTGTCTATTTTAGCTGGCATACTAGTATCATTTTTGATTATTAATATTTAGTATTTGCATAATATAAAATTCATAAGCTGGATAACCTTTATGCCTTCCATACTAGATTGGATGAATAATACAATAAGAATTTAAATATTATTAAGAGGGGTGATTGTTTTGAATAAACATACAAAAAAATTAATAGCTCCAATTGTAATTACTATACTAATAGTTTTATATTTTATATTTTACATGAGCATAGGCTTTATTGTAGATGCTTTCCCTTTAATTATAAGGATAATAATGATTGTAGTACCTATGGGATTTATGATATTAGCTGTATATATGTTATATGAAAGAATTCAAGAAATAAAAGGAGGAGAAGAAGATGATCTTAGTAAATACTGATTATATATCAGGCAAGGAGTTTGAAATGTTGGGTCTAGTAAAGGGAAGTACTATCCAATCAAAAAATGTAGGTAAAGATATTTCCCAGGGATTTAAAAATCTTATAGGTGGGGAACTTAAGGCTTATAATGAGATGATGAACGAGGCAAGGGCCATTGCTACAAAGAGAATGGTTAAAGAGGCGACAGATTTAGGAGCAGATGCAGTTGTAAACATTAGATATTCATCGGCTGCAATTATGGGTGGAGCTGCTGAGGTAATTGCATATGGAACGGCAGTAAAATTTGTATAAAGAGGTGACAATGTGATTGCAAATGATTTTACTTTTGAATCGGAAGACGGCTTAGAAGTTTTTGTATATAAATGGGAACCTGAGCATATTGAAATCAAAGGAATAGTTCAAATATCTCATGGAATGGCTGAGACTGCTGCAAGGTACGAAAGGTTTGCTAGGTTTTTAACTAATAATGGATATATTGTATATGCAAATGACCATAGGGGACATGGTAAGACTGCTGGATCCCTTGAAGACCTTGGTTATCTTGGTGGGGATAATGGTTTCGAAAGATTAGTAAATGATATGCATAAATTAAGCTTAATTATAAAAGAGGAAAATCCTAATCTACCTTTATTTTTATTTAGCCATAGTATGGGTTCCTTTGCTGGTCAAAGATATATTATGCTTTATAGTGATCAAATAGATGGGCTAGTTCTTTCAGGTTCAAATGGGGACCAAGGAATGATTCTTAATATAGGTAGTTGGATGGCTAAAAGAGAAGTAAAGAAACATGGGGCTAAGAGTAAAAGTCCAAAATTAAATGATTTAACATTCGGAAAATATAATTCTGCTTTCAAGCCTAATACCACTGAATTTGATTGGCTAAGTAGAGATGTTGATGAAGTAAGAAAATATATAGATGATCCTTATTGTGGTAGTGTATTTACAGCAGGATTCTTCTATGATTTTTTAAATGCCCTAAAAACACTTGAAAATAAAGATAATTTCAATATGATTCCTAAGGATTTGCCTATATATATCTTTTCTGGAGATAAGGATCCAGTAGGTAAATTTGGTAAAGGTGTTATAAATCTATATAATAGATATAAAAACATAGGGGTTAAAGATCTTGATTATAAATTGTACAAAGATGGAAGACATGAAATGCTAAATGAAATAAATAGGGATGAAGTTATGAGAGATGTAGTGAAATGGTTTGATTCACATATTTAATTTAGAAAAAAGTATTTATATTTAAAACAGGCTATATTAAAATAATAATTTAATATAGCCTGTTTGCTTTTTATGGAACTATATTAAATTATTATGTGGATTTTTTTAATTTAGCTGTAGTGATTTTTTGGCCGCCATAACAGCATCTACAACATAATCTGCACCAATAATCTCCGATCCTTCTACTAAATTATCATCATCTACCCCATTATGCTCCATGCATGCCGAACATACCTTCAATTTCCCACCAGCCTCTATAAAAGCGGGCAATAGCTTAGAAATTGGTTCAAAGGGTGCACCTATATCTATTTTATCTCCATAGCCCTTAGATGCCAAATGAACAGCATCTGATAAGAGTATTAGCTCTACATCATAGCCATCTTCTGCAGCCTTCAAGCCCATGGTAAAAGCAATGGTTACATTGTTTGCATCTCTTTCGTGTTGTGTTAATGTTACTAATAAATCAATATTATTCATCCTGCAAAACCTCCCAATAATTTTTTAAAAACATCAAATATAAATATCCCAAGCTTTTTTACTCCTTCAACAAGAAGAGAAAATAAAACTCACATTAAAAAACCTCCCTAAATTTTTTACTAAAGACCATATACCCGATAGGGGTATGTTGAAACAATTACTTTATAAACCTATTGACAGCAGGTGTACTATTGCATATAATACAGTTAATACACTTACTAGGGAAAGGAGGAAATCTATGTTTAATATTAATATAATGAGCGATCAACCTATCTATGAGCAGATTATAAGGAACATAAAGGAATTATCCTTGAAAAAAATACTTAAACCCAAGGATCAATTACCTTCTGTAAGAAAAATGGCAAGTATGCTTTCAGTTAATCCAAATACTGTAAGCAAGGCATATCAAGAATTGGAAAGACAAAATATTATAATAACAGTTAGGGGTAGGGGGACATTTATGAATCCAGATACAGAGATTACAGTAGATGATAATAGGGTTGAAGATGCCATAGATAAACTTAGGGATATATGTATAGAACTAGCCCATTTAGGGTGGGATAAGAAAAAGATAATAAAAGAAATAGAAAATATAAATGCTGATATTAGAAAAGGAGGTAAAAAATGATAGAAATAAGGGGAGTAAATAAAAAATTTGGTGATTTTCTTGCCTTAGAAGATATAAATATTCATATAAAAAAAGGAACTATCCACGGGGTAATAGGAGAAAATGGTGCGGGGAAGACAACTTTACTTCAAATGCTAGCTGGGGTTTATACTGTAGATGAAGGAGAAATACTTATAAATGGCAGACCCATTTACGAAAATAATGATGTAAAGCAAACCATAGGATACGTTGCTGATAGAAACCAATACTTTAAAGATTATAAAGTAAGTCAGATGATGAATTTTTATTCTGGAATTTATGAATCCTTTTCTAAGGAAAAATTTTATGAATATAATGAGGTTTTTAAATTAGATTTAGATAAAAAGATAAAGCAACTATCTAAGGGAATGCAAATGAGATTAGCCCTTATGTTAAATCTATCTATTAGTCCAGAGGTATTAATATTGGATGAGCCAACTTCAGGACTTGATGCAATTGTAAAGAAGGAATTAGTTGATATATTAATAGATGAAATCAATGAAAGAAATACAACCATAGTCATAAGTTCCCATCATATAGGAGAATTAGAAAAGATTTGTGATGAGGTAACCATACTAAACAAAGGGAAAATAAAATATGTATCTAATATAGATGGAATAAAGGAAAATATAAAGAAACTACAAGTTGTCTTTAATGGGGAAGTAGACGAAAAGCTTAAGAGGATAGACAATATTATAAATATAGAAAAAATAGGAAGTGTTTATTATATAGTGACAGATAATTATGGCCAAAAAATCTTAGATGATTTAAGTCATATAGGTGCAGAATTAATAGAAAATGTAGGTATTACATTGGAAGAAATATTTATATATACTAATAGATCTTTAGATGGGAGTGAGATAGTTGAATAAATCTATATTGAAACACGAATTTAGATCTAGCAGATGGATCTTGTTATTTTCTACTATAGTAAGTTTGTTTAACATAGTATTATTTAATATAAGATTAAATGAATCATATGAAAGATTATTTAGGATAGGGTTAAGACCCAATCAGGCTGTAATTCAGGAGTCTTTAAGAGAAGTTATTGCTTTAGCCTTATTAGCCTTTACAATATTGTCAATAATTCAGGTGTTTATGCAGTTTTCAAGTGAAAAGGGCCAAGAGATTGGAAGGTTTTTAAAATCTTTACCAGTAGCAAGTGAAGACTTTTTTAAAGTGAAACTAATAACCGGAATAGCAAATATAACTTTTGGCTTTCTTGTTCTACTTATAGGTTTAATCTTTGTTAGACAAATTAATATGTTTTGGATACGAGATATATACAGTATAAGTGTATATACTCATATATTTATGAAATTAGATGGTATAGCTACAATATTATCATATTTAGGATTAACTTATTTTGTAGTTCTTAGTTTTTATACTTTTATATTCATGATTCAATATACCTTTACAAATATAGTTGGAGGTATAGTCACAGGTATATTAGTATGGTTATCACCATTCTTTATAGCCTTATCCTTAATAGAGACTATTGGTAAAATTGGAGGATTTCACCTGTATAATTCCGTTATCTTAAATAATATAAATGTTTTCTCTACTAAATTATTGCCCTGGGCATATTTGCTTGACTATGAACTTTATACTATAGGAAATATTTTATATCCAGACAACTTAGGACATATTAATTATATATCAAATATAGGCCTTAAATATGGAATTACTATAGCCTTAATAATAGTCAATATATTTATAGGCTATAAATTTGTTGAAAAATCTAGAATAGAAGATGAAGGCAAGATAATAACATTTAAAATATCAAGACAGATATTTAAACTAGGGGTTTCAATATGTACTCCGCTTTTAATTTCTTTAATAATTACTACAATTTTAGGAATTGATATTAACAATATATTATTTTCTATAATTTTATTGTTAGGCCTAGCCTTAGGATATTTTGTAAGTAATAAAATAACTAAAGTAGCAAGTAGATAGGAGGGCAAAAATGAAAAAGATAATAGTATTAGTAATGACTTGTTTAATGTTGACATCCTGTGTAAATGAATCATCAATAAAACAGTCTTCGGCTATGTTACAAGGAGAAGTTCAAGCTAGTAGGGGTTTTAAATCAGGGACTACTTATATAAATGATGATATAAAAGAAAGCATTGAAGAAATAAATGCTTTAAGGGATAAATATAAGGACTCACTAGATGAGAATGAATTCAATTCCGTATATATAGATATTTACGATAAAGAAAATAGGAATAGATCTACACAGGACGTTTTTGATTTTTACAATAGAAGTGGTGTCACTGAAGAAAAATATTTTAGTGACCTAGTAGAAATTTTAGATAAAAGAGAAGCTGTAGGATTAAAGGATTATATAAATGAAGTGGATAAGATGGATTTTCATGAAAATGATATTCTTGTTAAAAAAATAGGAAGAGCAGTTGTTTATGTAGAAAGGATGGGTCCTTACTCCCAAAAGAAACATATATTTATTAGGGTAAAGCTTTCAGATATAAAGGATGAAAGTTTAAGAGATACTTTTGATGAAATATCTGAGGGCAAATATATTTTAAACAATGTTTTTACAGAAGGAAAACTTGAACCACCAATTGTAGACCCATTAAGCCGTGATTTAATAAGCTTTGAAAACGACGAATTGTTTATGAAAAGTCTGGATAGCAGTCAATACACTAAATTTGCTAGTGTAAGATATGAGCTTTTGTTAAAAGACAAGGAAATAGACAAGGTAAATATATTATTGTCTAGAAGGAATGATGAAAAATTAAAGAAAGAAGATATAGAAGTATTTATTAATTTGTTAAATGTTTTAGATATTAAAGAATCTGATAGAGGAAAATTATTAAAGGCATATAGAAATATTTTTGAAGAAAAAATTGATAAGAGTGCATTAAATATTGAAGGATATAGTATTTATGTAAAATATAATAAGGGAAATAATTATATAGGTGACAAGAAGGAAAACATCTATATTTCAATTGAAAGGGACAAGTAAAAAGTAATCTAGTTTTAATTATGGATATTTTCTGATATAATTATCTTAAAGTATTTAACTAAACTTAAGGAGATTTTATTTATGGATATGGTAAAAGCTTTTATTGAAAATATCCTTTATCCAGTGATGGAAAAGAGAAAAGGAAATAAAGTTAGAAAATATATTGACCAGCTGACTAGTTCTCAATCATTATCCAATGAGGAATTACATGATCTACAAAGAGAAAAACTAAAAATGCTACTGTTAGAATCTATAGAGAATGTTCCTGCTTATCAACCCTACTCAAATTTAAAAGATGATATTGAAAAGGATGCTTTTTATGCTTTGAAGAACTTTTCGATTTTAACAAAAAAACATTATACTAAGAAGTCAGAAAGTTATATTAATACTAGCGTGGATCGATCAAATTTAATAAAAAACCAATCTGGTGGATCTACTGGAGAGCCAGTTGTATTTTATATGGATAGAAAAACAGTTGAGCATTATGAAGCTGCACGTTGGAGGGGCCTTTCCTGGTGGGGTATTACACCTGGTAGTAGAAGTATAATGATTTGGGGTAATCCTATTGAATTAAGTCAGATGGACCAAAGAAAATATTATTTTAAAGAAAAATGGTTGAAAAATCGCATTCTTATTCCTGCATATTCTTTAGAAAGTAGTGCTATGGAAAATTATATAAAGAAGATAGAGTCATATAAGCCGGAATATTTTTATGGATATGCATCATCTTTAAATGCTTTTGCTATCTTGATGATGGAGCAAAATATTTCTTTGTCATTTAAACCTAAAGCTCTTGTTTCAACAGCTGAAGTTCTACATGATTTTCAAAGAGAAAACATAGAGAAAGCATTTGGATGTAAGGTGGTAAATGAATATGGGGCTAGGGATGCTGGTATATTAGCATTTCAATGTGACCAGGGCAATATGCATATTAGTAGTGAGAATGCCATACTTGAAGTTGTTGATCCAATAACATTTGATTTACTTCCCAATGGAGAAAGTGGTATTCTCCTAGTAACTGATTTGAATAATCATTCTATGCCTAGATTAAGGTATGCAGTAGGGGATAGGGCGGCTCTTTCTGATGAATCCTGTCAATGTGGAATAAATTTACCTATACTTGAAAAGATTGATGGTCGTGAGGATGATGTTTTTATTACAATAGATGGGAAATTTGTCCATGGACATTTATTTAGCCATATAGCTAGAGATATTGATGCCATTGACAAATTCCAGATAGTCCAGGAAAGTCCTTCTGAAGCCAAGTTAAAGGTAATAGTTACAGAAGGTCATAAGGAAGAGGAAGTTAATATTTTTCTTGAAAAGATAAATGAATTACTACCAAAAACTAATATTGATTTTAAAATTGTCACGGATATACCCACTAGTAAATCAGGAAAGTTTAGGTATTCCATTAGAAACTTTAAATTAGATTAATTATATAGGTGTTTATTAGAAATATAGATATAAGGGGGGGTTTTATGGAGAAAGGTTATATTCATGTCTATACTGGCAATGGAAAAGGCAAGACTACTGCTGCCTTAGGACTTGCTGTCAGGGCTGTTTCTGCAGGAAAAAAGGTGTTTTTCGGCCAATTTATAAAGGGGATGGACTATAGCGAATTGAAAAGCCAAGATTTTATACCGAATTTTAAGATACAACAGTTTGGCAAGGATTGCTTTATTGAAAAAGATCCAAGTGATG
>CAZWTU010000055.1:0-10229 GCA_964637035.1 uncultured Tissierellaceae bacterium | reverse complement strand
CTATTATTTCAAGTTTTTCTCTTACGCTTGATATAAGTATTAAAGCTAATACAAAACCTAAAGAAGCACCTATTCCATTAAATATTGTTTGTACCAAATCATAGCCTTCTTGTATATTTAATATTGTAACACCAAGTACTATACAATTAGTAGTAATTAGAGGTAAGTAAACTCCTAATGCATTGTAAAGTGTAGGCGATACTTTTTTTATTACTAACTCAACAAATTGTACTAATGATGCAATAACTAATATAAAGACAATAGTTTGTAAATACTCCAACCCTAAAAGTGCTAATACATATGTATGTATAAAGTAGGTAAGTATAGAGGATAGTGTAATTACAAAAGTTACCGCAACACCCATTCCTGCAGCAGTTTCCATTTTATTTGATACACCTAAAAATGGACAAATACCAAGGAAACGAGCAAATACATAGTTGTTAACAAAAATAGTGGATATTAAAATTGTTGTTATACTCATTTGTTTTCCTCCTTATTTCATTTCCGCCTTATACATTTCTTGTTTTGGCTTTCTATTCTTAACCACATTAAATAATGCTATCAAAATACCCAGGACAATAAAAGCCCCCGGTGGCATTACAAAAATTCCTGCAGGTTGAAATCCCTTACCAAACAGAGATTTACCCATAAATGTTCCAGCACCTAATATTTCCCTAACAGTTCCTAGTACAGTAATGGCTATAGTATATCCAAGGCCAGTACCTAGACCATCAATTATTGAAGGTAATACTCCATTTTTGTATGCAAAGGCTTCTGCCCTTGCAAGGATAGCACAATTAACTACTATTAATGGTAGAAATATACCTAATGATTTATATATAGGTTGAGCATAGGCATGTAGAAACATTTCTATTATAGTAACAAATGTGGCTATAATAACAATAAATGCAGGTATACGAATTTTGCTAGGTATAACTTTCCTAAGTACTGATACCACTAAGTTAGAACCTACTAATACAACAGTTACAGCTGCTCCCATTGCCAAACTACTTGTGACACTGCTTGATACTGCTAAAACAGAACACATACCTATTAATTGAACAAAAATTGGATTGTCTTTTATTATTCCATTTTTAAATATCTTAAATAAATTCACCTTTACACCTCCATATATTAGTCTGATAATACACTCTTATATAAGTCTTTAGCTATGTTTACACCTTTTATAACCCCATTGGAAGTAACTGTAGCTCCAGATATAACTTCAACTTTAATATCATCTTCTATACTTTCCCCGGGAAATCTTTCCTCAAACTCCGGCTCTGTTGCCTTACCACCTAGGGTAGGTGTTTCCCCGTGTTCTAATAATTTGATACCCAATATTTCTCCCCGCTCTATGGAAATACCTGTTAGTACTACCAAATCTCCTGCATATCCTCCCGATACTGTTTTTATAGCATAGCCAGATAAAACATCATTACTATATGATTCAAAGATTTCTATTATTTCAGGATTGTCAGCAATTATACTATCTTGTCTGTCTTCATCCATAGATTTAAAATCATATCCAGGCCCAAAAATATCTTCTAAAGCTCTTAAGCTATTCTCTATTTCCAGTTGTGCAATTTTATCCTTAGTTAAGTTATTTGACGTAGCTAAGACCCCAGCAGAAACAACAGTTATTATTAAAAGTATTATCCCAAGTTTTAAAGTTTCTTTCATCTTTTAGCCCCTCCTGCAAACTTCTCCTTAATTTTTCCAAAAATTCCATCTTGATTTCTTCCAAAAATTCTTGGTCCCGTGAATTTTTCTATTAATGGAGTTGCTACGTTCATAAGTAATATTGAATAAGATACCCCTTCTGGAAATGATCCATTCACTCTAATAATTGCAGTTAATATTCCTGCACCTACTGCAACAACGATTCGTCCCATGCTTGTAACTGGGGTGGATGCATAGTCTGTTAACATAAAAAATGCACCTAAAACAAGTCCACCAGCTAAAAGTTGATAAATAATCTGATCCCCTTCTATCCCTAATAAAAGTAACATTATAGCCGTAGTTCCTATATATACAAGTGGCATTTTCCAATCTATTACTTTCCTGATAATTAAGTAGAGTCCTCCTATTAAAAGTAAGAAAGCTGATGTCTCTCCAATAGAACCACCGATATTACCCATAAACATATCCATTAATGAAGGTAGTTCTAATGCTGCTTCTACAACGGTAGCGGAAGTTCCACCATCTACTAGACCATATTTCATTATGGCAAGTGGTGTAGCTCCTGTTACAGCGTCTGCTCCTGGAAGTACATAGTTAGACATAATCCCTGGCCAAGAAGCAACTAATACAGCCCTTGCTGCCAGTGCTGGGTTCATAAAATTAGAACCTAAGCCCCCAAAAAATTGTTTTACTATGATAATCGCAAATCCTGCACCAAAAATAGGTATCCACCAAGGTGCATTTGCTGGTAAATTAAATGCCAATAAAATTCCTGTTATGATTGCACTATAATCATTTATAGTTATTTCTTTTTTGAATATTTTCTGTATCAATGCTTCGAAAAACAATGCAGATGCTACAGATATAAGTATTAGCTTTAAAGCATTAATACCAAAGAAATAAACTGAACCTATCATTGCTGGCGTTAATGCTATAATTACATCTAGCATTATTCTATGAACAGATTCATTTGACCTAAAATGAGGTGATGATGATACTATTAACTTGTTTTCCATTGAATTTCCTCCTAACCCTATGATCTTTTCCTTTTCCCAAGAATCTCCCTTTTAGCAAATCGAATGGATTCTACTAAAGGTCTCTTAGATGGACATATATATGAACATGCTCCACATTCCACGCAATCTAATGCCCCGTATTTTTCAGCTCCTTCAAATTTATCCTTAAGTGCATATGCAGATATATATAAAGGTTGCAAATATACTGGACAAACTTCTAAGCACTTCCCACATTTTATACAGGGTGAAATTTTCTCTGACTTTGCTTCTTCTTCAGTTAGAACTAATATACCACTAGTTCCTTTTATAACTGGCACCTCTATGGAAAACTGACTTAAGCCCATCATAGGACCACCCATTATTATCTTCCCAGGAGTTCCATTAAATCCTCCACACTGATCTATCAATTCCTTAAATGGGGTACCTATTTTTGCAACAAGATTTTTTGGTTCTTTTATTCCATTTCCCGTAACAGTTACTACTCTTTCATAAAGTGGTTTACCTTCTGTTATTGCCTCAGCAATTGCCTTTGCAGTGCCTGCATTGTTTACTACACAACCTACATCCATGGGAAGTCCACCAGAAGGAACCTTTCTTCCTGTAATTGCATCTATTAACCTTTTTTCATCACCTTGAGGATATTTTGCTTTTACTGTAACAATTTTTATATTATCCTCAGGCCTTACAAGACTTCTAAGTACTTCTACTACATCTATCTTATTATCTTCAATGCCTATAAAACCTTTTTCTACATTTAAAGCCTTCATTATTGCTTTTAAGCCCGTTATTACTTTGTCTGGCATTTCTAGCATAAGTCTATGGTCTGAAGTTAAAAATGGTTCGCATTCAGCTCCATTTATTATAACTGTATCTATTTTTTTCTCTGGAGGTGGAGATAACTTTACATGAGTTGGAAACCCTGCACCACCCATACCTGTTATTCCCATATCCTTAATTATATTTAATATTTCCTTAGGGCTTAAATCATCTACATTTCCCTTTGGATTAGGATGTTCCTCTACTTCATTTGTCTTATCTGACTCTATTACTATGGTCTTTGAATTCATTCCAGTAGGTGTATTCATATTTATAATGGACTTAACAAGTCCCGCTACACTTGAATGAACTGGTGTAGAAACAAAGGCCTCTGCTTGTCCAATTTTTTGCCCCACCTTTACCCTATCACCCACACTAACTAGGGCTTGACAAGGAGCACCAATATGTTGATGTAATGGAATGTAGACAAGATCTGGTTCTTTAGCATATTCTAGGGATTTTCTCTCTGTCATTTCTTTATTATGGGATACATGTACCCCACCTCTAAAAGTAAGATCATCAATTTTCATAGTTTTCCACCTCTTTAGTTTATTTAATTAATTGGTGCGAGTAGAGGGAGTCGAACCCTCACGTCCAATTGGACACATGACCCTCAATCATGCTTGTATACCAGTTCCAACATACTCGCTAAACTCTACAAACCTGTCTAATAAATCTATCACTAAGCTATCATAAGCAACAAGCTATGGCCTATACCAATTCCGCCACCTTGGCTATTGCTTTATCTATATATTACCAACCTTTAAGGTTTACAATCTTTTATCGTAAATCCTTTGCTATATATGCATTCTCAATACCTCTATAAGGATTAAAGAAAGTAGGCTGAAGGTCTCCCATTATATTATTATTTAAAAGCAATGATTTGTTTTTAAAAAACAAGCTTAAATATGGTAAATCTTCTACAATTAAATCTTGTAACTTTCCATAATTCTTTTTCTTTTCTTCCCTATTACCATTTAAAAATACTCCCTCTAATAAAACATCCATTTCTTCATTGGAATACCTTATAAAATTTGTGTCATAATCAATTTGTGAACTATGGAAAGCAAAAGATAAATCAGGGATAACTGATAGTTGCCAGCCTAAAAGTACAATATCATATTCACCAGATAATAAAGTTTCATTTACTTCTTCCCATTGCCTTTGAATATCTTCCTTCTTTATATCATCAGATTCTTCCTTAGGAAATATATTTACATCTAATCCTATTTTTTTCAAATCCTCTTTAATCATCTCAGCTGTTTTTAATCTTGCTGGGTTTAGTGTGTTAGTTAGTAAGTTGATGGAAATATTATTTCCCTCTTCACCTTCTAAAATACCGTCTTCATCAGTATCTTTAAAGTTTAATTTACTTATCTCTTCCTTTGCCACATCTAAATTATACCCATAACTATTAGCAGAATCCGATAATAACCAAGAATTCGGGTGTATAGGTACATCAATTTGTGTACCATGTCCTAAGTATACTCCTTCTATTATTGCTTGTCTATCAATAGCATAAGCTATTGCCTTTCTTAAGGTTTTTCCTGGATTTTCTTGGAAGATTTCTTTTTCAAAATTAAATCCTAAAAAATCATAATTTGGGGAGATGAATTCTAAAGAACTTACCCCATTGTTTTCATTATATTTTTCCCAATCTACTCCTATTGTTGTAGCCATATTTACTTCCCCAATTTCAAAGGCTCTCATTATATCTTCCTCATTATCAAATACTTTACCTAAAACCCTATCTATATAAGGACTCTTTCCCCAGTATCCTTCATTGGCTTCTAATGTTATCTCCTTCAATTTTTCATAATTTTTAAACTTAAAAGGACCAGTACCTACTGGTGTATAGTTTTCTAATTCAAGGGCATTTTTATATGCTTTATTGTTTAATCCATCCTTTGCAAATAGATGTTGAGGAATTATAGGAAATGTAAGTACCTCTAAATTATTATTAAAGCTCCTGTCAAAAGTTATAATAAGGTTTTTTTCATCTACTATACCCACTTCTACAATCCGTCTTATATCTGAGGGGCTAAAGGATCCTAAAGCATCTGAAAACATTCTATTATATGCAGTATCAGTATTAGCATACTTTATAGTATTTACCGTAAATCTTACGTCATCAGATGTCAATGGTTGACCATCATGCCACAAAATATTGTCCTCAAGTTTAATTTCTATTGTTCTTCCATTGTCAGAAACACTATAGTCCTTAACCAATTGTTCTTTCATATTTAAATCGTCATCAAAATCAAATAAAGATTCGTAAATAAGTTTACTGAAATAATAGTAGCTATTATTTTCAGTCATTAGAGGATTTAAGGTGTTAAAGTTTGTTAAAGCCAATATTATTTCCCCACCCTCTTCTGGTGTATACTCTATAACTTCGTGATTAGACTCCTCTTTGACATCACTATCTATATTTTCTTTGTTTAATTCACATCCACCAATTACTGTAACTAGCAAAGTTAAAATAATTAGATATATGATCTTTTTATTATTCATTTACTTCCCCCTCTTCATCTGTGAATATCTGTCTATATCTGTTATTGTATTACAGCTTTTACTGCTTTTCTTATATTGCTTATAAATTTTCTATAGCTATTGTTTTCTTCTTGATTAATCAAAGATTTTCCATATATTAATTTATATACTTTATAGTTTTTATTTACTTTTTCTACGTAATTCTTGGTTTCATTAAAAGGAATATTATCTATATTTATTCCGTCTTTACAATACTCTGTATTATTTAGCCACTTGCTTACATTACCACTGCCAGCATTATAAGCCATTAAAACCAAATCCAAATCTTGATTGAATTCATTATACAATCTATTTAAATACCAAGTTCCAATTTTTATATTTATTTCAGGATCAAATAGCATTTCTTCCTTGTAATCCTGAATCTCTAAAACTTCGCTAGCCCATTTGCCTGTTTGGGTTCCTATCTGCATCAATCCCTTAGCATCCTTTAAAGATATAGCATCTGGATCGTAACTACTTTCCACATTTATTATAGATGCTACTAGATATGGATCTAAGTTATATTCATTTGAATTTCTAACTACTATGTCATTATAAATTAATGGATACCTTATTCCCATATAAAAAGATCCACCAATAATTATAATCATTATAATCAATAAAAATTTAAATAATCTTTTAAACCCTTTCAAATAAACCCCCTCCAAGATTAGATTGTTTTCAATAATTCATCTATTTGTTTTTCTAAGTATTCTATGTCCCTACTATTATCAATAGTCTTGGAAGACATTTCTTTCTTTTTATCCAGATCCATTTGTGAGCTTATTTTAATTACAGCCTCTTCTTTGGATATATTATCTCTATTCATAAGTCTATTTATTTGACTACCCCTATTACAATATACTAACCATATTTGGCTAAATTCAATTGAATATTCCTTCCATAGTTTATATTGTTCAAATAATAGTGGTACATCTAAAAATATAAGAGAGTTATTCTTAGATAAATCTTCTATTTGTTTTTTCATTTCCCGAAAAACATGGGGGTGGACTATATTATTTAAAACTTGTCTCAAATCTTCATCATTGAATATAATCTTGCCTAGGCCCCTTCTATCTATGTCTCCATTTTCTAATAAAATATCTTGGCCAAAGGATTTTATTATTTGGAAATAAGGAGGATTGCCAGGTTCTATTACATTTTTAGCAATTTTATCAGCATCAATAACTTGATATCCCTTGTTTAACAATATATTAGAAACCGTAGATTTACCAGTAGATATTCCTCCTGTTAAGCCAATTAATATAGGATTATTATGTTTCATACCAACTATCACCTACCTGTAGGTCTACTGTAAGTGGAACATCTAATTTAATTGCATTTTCCATAATATCCTTCATGAGTTCCTTTACTTCTTCCAATTCCTCTACTTTAGTTTCAATAATTAGCTCATCATGGATTTGTAGTATAAGTCTTGATTCCAATTTTCTTTTTTCTAGCTCATTATATACATTTACCATGGCTTTTTTTATAATATCTGCTGCTGAGCCTTGTATTGGAGTATTCATAGCTATTCGTTCACCAAAAGATTTTATGTTAAAATTCTTTGCATTTAGCTCTGGTATATACCTTCTTCTATGGAGTATAGTTTCTACATACCCATTTTCTTTACCTTCCTGAACTATATTATCCATGTATTTTTTAACATTGCTGTAATTGTTCAAATAATTATCTATATATAATTTAGCTTCTTTTCTTGTAATGTCTAAGTCTCTTGATAAACCATAATCTGATATTCCGTAAACTATACCAAAATTAACAGCCTTAGCCCTACTTCTCATAGTAGAATCTACTTCCTCCATAGGTACATTAAAAACCTCTGAAGCTGTTTTACTGTGTATATCTTCATTGTTTTTAAAAGCATCAATAAATTTAGGGTCCCTTGATATATGAGCTAAAACCCTTAGCTCTATTTGTGAATAATCAGCATCTACTAATTTATATCCATGATTTTCAGCAATAAAGGCCTTTCGTATTTTTCTCCCATCCTCAGTCCTAATAGGTATGTTTTGTAAATTTGGCTCTGTACTACTTATTCTCCCTGTGGATGTAATAGTTTGATTAAATGATGAATGTATTCTATTTGTTTGTCTATTTATTAGATTTAATAATCCATCTATATAAGTGGATTTAAGTTTTACTATTTGCCTATATCTAAGTACCTTTTCTATAATAGGATGTTGACCCTTTAATTTGTCTAATACTTCTGCATTAGTCGAATATCCTGTCTTAGTTTTTTTGATTACAGGCAAGTTTAATTTATCAAACAATATTTCACCTAACTGCTTAGGTGAATTGATATTGAAGTCTGAATCCGACATCTCATGTATTTCCTGTGTTAAAGTTTCTATCTCACCATTATATTCTATTTCTAGTTTATTTAACTCCTCTATATCCATTTTGAAACCATAATACTCCATACTAGCTAAAACCTTTACTAGTGGCAATTCAACCTCATAATATAATTCTAACATTTCTTGTTCTTCTAAGGTTTCCTTCATTTTAGACTCTACACTAAATACTGTATCTAGGAAAAATGAAATATATTCGCAGGTTTCATCCTCTTTTAGGTCTTTATAAGTCTTCTTATTTTTCCCTTTTCCTAGTAGATCCTCTTGGTCCTTGCCATAATAATCTAGGTATTCCTTACTTATATTGTTTATTTCATAAGAAGATTGGGATGGATCTATTAAATACTTGGCAATCATAGAATCAAAATGAATGTTTACATAATCTATTCCCAACCTATATAATATTATAATATCTGTTTTTATGCTATGACCAATTTTTTCTATCTCATCGTCTTCAAATAAAGCTTTAAAGTTGATTACAAATTCCTCCATATTATCTTTAAAAAATATTATACTAGTTGGTGACCCTTCTGTTTTTATGCCCAGAGCTAAAATAGGGTCTTCTATATAATTATTATTTGATACTAAAAATTTAAATCCAAATTTTTTCTTTTCTTTAATTTCCCCTATTAAATCTTTATAATCATCAACTATATTAAATTTTGGGCTAGAATACTCCTCTACTGAAGCTTGACCAGAAATCCTCTTCAATAGACTACCAAACTCTAAATTTTCGTAGAGTTTAACTAATGTATCTACATTTTCTTCTTTTACCCTTATATCTTCAATATTAAAATCTAGAGGTACATTAGTAATTATTTCACTTAGTTTCCTACTTAAAAAAGCTAGGTCTTTGTTTTCAATTAATTTTTCCTTAGTCTTTTTCCCACCGACTTTATCTATGTTCTCATATAAGCCTTCCATTGTCTTATATTCTTTTAGAAATTTAATCCCAGTTTTTTCACCAACCCCTGGAACTCCTGGTATATTATCGGAAGGATCTCCCATTAAACCTTTTAGGTCTATAAATTGTTTTGGAGTAATTCCATATTTTTCTATTACTGCATCTTTATCATAAACATCCATATTAGTTATACCTTTTCTAGTAATTAAAACCTTTGTAGTGTCTGTTGCAAGCTGCAAATAGTCTTTATCTCCAGTTACTAATACAGTCTCTAAACCTTTTTCTTCTCCTATTCTTGCCAAAGTTCCAGCTATATCATCAGCCTCAAACTCTTGTAAATCTATATGTTTTACATTCATAGCATCTAATATTTCTTTTATTATTGGAAATTGTTGAACTAATTCAGAAGGAGCTTTTTCCCTATGACCCTTATACTCCTTATACTCTTTATGTCTAAATGTAGGTCCTGATCTATCAAAAGCTACACACAAATAATCTGGATTTTGCTCTTCTACAACCTTATAGAACATGGTCAAAAATCCATATATTCCATTAGTAAATATGCCATCTTTTGTGGTTAATAATGGGAGAGCATAAAAAGCCCTAAATATTAAAGAACTACCATCAATAACCATTAACTTTTCTTTTTTCACATTATCACTCCATTTTTATTCCTATCATCTAGTATACCTTAAATTTATATTCTAGTAAACAATTCTAAAATAAATTGTTGATTAATATTCAATTCTATGCTAATATATCTCTTGTGATGATTTAAGCCGCTGTGATGGAATTGGCAGACGTGCTGGACTCAAAATCCTGTGATAGCAATATCGTGCCGGTTCGACTCCGGCCAGCGGCACCATATTTATAAGAAAAGGTGAACTTAGACTAGTCTAAGTTCAC
>CAZWTU010000054.1:0-10283 GCA_964637035.1 uncultured Tissierellaceae bacterium | reverse complement strand
AAAACACTAAACTTTTTACTTGCATAGTAAAATTATTAGTGATATAATATTTTAGTAATCCTTGCTCTATTTTAAGGTAGAGCCGATAGTCCACAAGGAGGTGAAGTATATGAGAAAATATGAACTTATGTTTATCTTTTTACCAAATGAAGAAGAAACAAGAGTTAAATTAATGGAAAGATTCAAAGGTATAATTGAGGAAGATGGATCAATCACCAGCGTCGATGAGTGGGGAGTAAGAAAGCTTGCTTATCTAATAGACGATATTGGTGAGGGATACTATGTTTTATTAAACATAGAAACTACACCAGAAGTTGTTACTGAACTAGACAGAGTTGCAAAAATTTCAGACAGCATTATGCGATACATGATCATTAGAGAAGAAGAATAATCTAAGGGTGGGTGAATATTTTGAATAATGTTGTATTAATTGGTAGATTAACAAGGGATCCTGAATTAAGATATATACCTTCAGGAACTGCAGTATGTAATTTTACATTAGCGGTAGATAAAAATTTGTCTAGGGACAAAAAACAAGAAATGGAATCAAAAAATCAGCCAACAGCAGACTTCATAAGAATAATTGTATGGGGCAAAACTGCAGAAAACTCTGCTAAGTTCTTAGTTAAGGGTAGATTAGTAGGGGTTCAAGGTAGAATCCAAACAGGATCATACGATGATAAAGATGGAAAAAGAGTTTATACTACTGAAGTTGTAGCCCAAAATGTTGAGTTTTTAGAATGGGGAGATAGCAATAGAGGCGGTTCCTCAGATTACAATAGTTCAAGTGACGATGTTGGCGGTATAGAAGGTTTCCATCCTACTGACAATGATGATATTCCATTTTAGAAGGAGGGTAAAAAGATGAGAAGATTTAAGCCAAGAAAGAGAATATGTAGCTTTTGTGCAGACAAGTCTGCTAATATAGATTATAAAGATATAAACAAACTAAAAAAACATATAAGTGATAGGGGAAAAATTCTTCCTAGAAGAGTCTCTGGAACATGCGCAAAACATCAGAGAGAACTTACAATAGCTATAAAAAGAGCGAGACAAGTAGCTTTACTACCATATAGTGCAGATTAAGAGAGGATACCCTCTCTTTTTTATTTGACTTATCTGCAGATACTTTGTATTATTTTAGTAAGCAGAATTACTATATAAGGATGGTGTATAGGATGGAAAATAAAGATATAGATATCATAAAAAACATGCGAACTATAGAATGGTTAAAAGCTCAGCTAATAGCTAGCGTTGCCAATCTATATGAAGCTTTAGCCAATGGAGAAGAAAACACTAAGGAAAACTTGGAAGATATGATATCAAATTTAATACTGGAATCCTTATTATTAGGTAAACGATTGGGCCTAAGCTATGATGATATAAGCTTGGCTTTAAAAGAAAATATAAAAATAAATTTAATAGAGGAACATAAAATAGAAAGATGGTATGGGGATTTAAGTATATTGTTAGATTTTATAGAACATGATAGGAACAAGAGGTGAAGCCTTGGATAAAAAAGAAAAGAAAAACAAAAGTATAATAGAGGCTGGAGTAGTTACATTCATTATGATATTTTACATAGTTTACGGCATTTACTTTTTTCCTTTATTAATACTATTTATTCCTGTTCCCTTTATTGTATTAGGTGTAAGAAATGGAATTCGCTTAAATATCTTGTCCATAGTCTTAACCCTATTAATTGTAGAAATTATTCTTGGTAATACAATGGGGGCATCCCTAGTCATTGTATTTGCACCATTGAGTATTGCTATAAATTATTGTATTAAAAAAAGGGAAAACTCAAAGAAGACACTTTTAATATCTAGCTTGGCTCTCCTAATACCTATTGTAATATTGGTGGTTTTGGAGATGAAAATTGCAGATATCAATTTAATAGATAAAATGGACAATTGGTTTTCTGAATTTATCACTATACAAATAGATATTTTCAAGGAAATGGGTTTTACAAATAATAAGATACTAAAAATTGTAGACCAGGCAGAGGGTGGATATAATAATATGGTAATGTTGATACCATCTTTAATGAGTATTTTTTCAGTATTTGTTTATTATATAAACTATTTTTTTACTGGAATAATCTTAAGAAAGATGGGATATGAATTAATAAAGAGACCTAGTTTATCTAGATATCAATTACCTAAGGATGTTATAATGGGTGCAGGTGTAATGCTTCTTACTGGTTTTATATTTAAATGGCTTGATTTCCAATATAATCAGGCACTATTACTAAATCTTACATTTTTAATAGGAGTTATGTTTATGATTCAAGGATTGGCTGTATTAGATTTCTTTTTGAAAAGGATGAAGATAAAATTAGTATTTAGAGTAATACTCGTAGCTTTAAATATAATAATTGCAGCTATGGGAAGCCTTATAATATTTGTTGGTTTATTGGATTCAGTTTTTGACATGAGAAAATTAAGAAGACTGAAATCCTAAAAGGAGGATCAATATGAAAGACAAAAAATCTTTAATTTTATCAGAAAGTAGTTTACAGCTTTTAACCATAGGCATACTTTTAATAATCATAGCAATATACCAACCTATAATATCTATTATAGGATTTATCCTATTAGGATATTTAGTATTTCTCAGTATTAAAAGTATTAATAAAGATAAAGAAGATTTTATAAAATACATGGAAGGTTTATCAGATGAATTTGATTCAGCAACTAAGCATGCTACCTTTAATATGCCTTTTCCTCTAGTTATCTTAGACGATAGGGGTAGAATATCTTGGTACAATACTCCATTCTTAAAGATGATGAATGAGGAAGAATTGTTAAATCATGAAATATCTGAAATAATACCTGAGATTGATTTAGATAATATATTAAAAGATAAGGAACTAGATTCACTAAATGTAAGACTAGATGGAAAGAATTATAGGGTCCATCCTAATATTGTAGATACAAGAAAAACAAACAGCAAGAACAATCAGATAGCAATGCTTTATTGGGTTGAAAACACAGATTATGTAAATCTAAAAGAAAAACATGAAAATGAAGAATTAGTTGTAGCTTTGGCTTATGTAGACAACTATGATGAAGTAAAAAACAATACTCCAGAAATAAACAGACCAATATTATTAGCTGAAATAGATAAAAATATAAATAGCTACTTTTCGAGATATAATGGAATAGTACGTAAGTATGAAAATGATAAATACTTTATTATTATTGAAAAATCTGCCTTTGATAATATGCAGGTGAGAAAGTTTGATATACTAGATAGGATGAGGGAATTAGAACTAGGAAACACTATTCCTATCACACTGAGCATGGGTGTTGGAGTAGATGGAGACAATCCTTCTGATGCTTTTGCAAAATCTCGTAGTGCCATAGATGTGGCATTAGGTAGGGGTGGGGACCAGGCGGTTGTACAATTTTCCAATAAATTATCATTTTATGGTGGAAAGACAAAGGCAGTTGAAAAAAGAAATAAAGTAAAAGCAAGAGTTATAGGATATGCCTTAAGACAATTGATAGACCAGGCTGAACAGGTCTTTGTAATGGGTCATAAAAACCCAGATATGGACTCCTTTGGGGCAGGAATAGGAATGCTTAGGGCTATAAAGGATAGGAATAAGGAAGGATACTTGATTCTTTCAGGTGAAAATCCCTCTATAAAAAATATATATGATAAAATGAAAGAAGACCAACCTGAACTTTTAGACCAGATATTAACACCAGAGGAAGGGTTGGAACTAGCAAATGATAAGTCCCTACTTATTGTAGTAGACAATCACAAGCCAAGTTTTACAGAGGAACCAGGCCTTTTAGATATTATCCCCAAGGTCGTAGTTATTGACCATCACCGGAGGGGGGCTGAGTTTATAAAAGACCCTGTACTCACTTATTTAGAATCCTATGCCTCTTCTACATGTGAACTAGTTACAGAAGTCCTATCCTATATGGGGGATAAAATAAATTTAACTAAGTTTGAAGCAGAAGCATTACTTGCAGGTATAACTGTAGATACTAAAAACTTTAGTTTCCAAACAGGAGTTAGAACCTTTGAGGCAGCATCAATATTAAAACGTGCAGGTGCAGATACTGTTTCTGTTAGACAATTCTTTAGGGATGAATTTTCTACCTTCGTTTATAAGGCAGAGGTAATTAAGTCCTCAAAGATACTTTTTGATACTATTGCTATAGGTAGACTTGAAGAGGAAATGGATGATTCTATACTAATAGCTGCCCAAGCAGCAAATGAATTATTGAATATAAATGGAGTAGAAGCTTCATTTGTAATGACTTATACTAATGGTAGAATACACATAAGTGGAAGATCCTTAGGGAATATATCTGTTCAATTAATTTTAGAAAGACTTGGTGGTGGAGGGCATTTAACAAGTGCTGGCACACAATTAAGTAATGTAACCATGGAAGAAGCAGAATCTATACTTGAAAAAGCTATAGATGAATTTTTAAAGGAGGATGCAAATCAATGAAAATAATTTTATTAAAAGATGTAAAAGGGTTAGGTAAAGAAGGAGACTTAGTTAAGGCTAAGTCAGGTTATGCTAGGAACTTTTTATTGCCAAAGGGTGATGCCATAGAGGCAACTCCAGGAAATGTAAAGAGATGGAAAAGTGAACAAGCATCAAAAGCAGAAACAAAGGAAAAAGAAGAAGAAAATGCCCAGGAATTAAAGAAAAAGATTGAAAGCCTATCAATTAATATTGAAGGAAAAGCTGGTGAAGGTGGAAGGCTATTTGGTTCTATTACTTCAGGTGATATAGCAGATGCATTGAAATCACAGGCAAAAATAGATATAGATAAGAGAAAAATTGAATTAAAAGAAAATATAAAAACCATGGGTACTAGTAAAGTAGATATTAGGATACACCCAGGAATAGTTGCTAGCTTAAGTGTAAATGTAAAAGAAAAATAAGGATGTGGTTCAAATAGAAAATCAATTAATTGGACGAATTCCTCCCCATAGTATTGAAGCAGAGCAGTCAGTACTAGGTGCTATGATATTGGACAAGGAGTCTATAAATACTGCTTTAGAAATAATAAGGCCAAATGATTTCTATAAGGAAGCTAATAAAGAAATTTTTGAAACCATATTAGTCCTATTTAATAAAAACGAACCTGTGGATTTAATTACATTGTCAGAAGAACTTAAAAGAAGAGATAATTTAGAAAATATTGGCGGAGTAACTTATCTTGCCAATCTTTCCAGTGGCGTTGCTACTACTGCAAACACTAAATATTATTGTAAGATAGTAGAAGAAAAATCAATACTTAGAAAATTGATTTATTCTTGTGATGATGTATTAGCAAAGTCTTATGAAGATTCGGAAGATGTAAATATTATAATTGAACATGCGGAAAAATCCATATTTGATATAACTCAAGGAAGGCATAGGGATGGATTTTCACCATTATCAGAAGTACTACTTGAGTCCTTTGCTAAAATAGAGGAAAGGGCTGCCAATGAAGGTGAATTGACTGGTCTTGGTACAGGCTTTATAGATTTAGATAACAAGCTATCTGGCCTACAAGATTCAGATTTAATATTATTAGCTGCAAGGCCCTCCATGGGTAAAACATCTTTAGGAATAAATATAGCTACTAACAGTGCCCTAAAGTATGGGGCTAAGGTTGCTGTGTTTTCTCTAGAAATGTCAAAGGAGCAACTTGTACAAAGAATGATATCTTCAACATCCCATGTGGATCTTCAAAATATAATTTCAGGTAGATTAAATGAAGAGGAATGGATAGAAATTATAAACTCCATGGCGCCTTTATCTGAGGCCCAAGTTTTTATAGATGACACAGCCATTTCTTTAATGGAAATGAGGGCAAAGTGTAGGAGACTGAAAATAGAAAAAGGCCTTGACCTTATAATGATAGACTATCTTCAGCTAATGCAGCTTGAGGGAAGGCAGGAAAACAGGCAACAAGAAATTTCAGCAATATCTAGGGGACTGAAGGGTCTTGCCAAGGAAATGGAATGCCCTGTATTGGCCCTATCCCAGCTAAGCCGTGCCCCAGAACTAAGATCAGACCATAGGCCTATACTATCTGACCTAAGGGAATCTGGAGCCATTGAACAGGATGCTGACATAGTTATGTTTTTATATAGAGATGATTATTATCATGAGGATTCTGAAAAGCAAAATATAGGAGAATTAATAATAGCAAAACATAGAAATGGACCAACCGGTAGTTTAGATTTAGTATTTAAGAAAGAATATACAAAGTTTGTTAATGCAATTAGTGATTATGAAAACAATTAAAACTACTAAAGCATAAGATCTAGGATTACAATTAAATTTGTAATCCGCTTTGTTATCTTATGAGATATAATTAATTGAAATAGGGGTTGATTACTTGGAAATTTCAAGCGAAAGAATAAAAATAAGAAGGTTAGAGTTGGAAGATATATTTCTCATGAGAACATGGGGTTTTCATGAAACACCCCTTTTAGAAGATTATAACTTTCCTCAAATGAATGATGAGGAAATAAAAATATGGTATAAAATGAAGACCCAGAGTCCTTTCAATAAATATTATGGAATAAAAGATAATGGTGGAAAATTAATAGGATATATGGGAATAAAAAATATAAAGATTTTTAGAAGGATGTCTACACTTGGCATCGTATTAGACCCAAACCAGATAAATAAAGGTTATGGAACGGAAATACTTAAAGTATTTTTAGACTACTATTTTAATGAAATGAAAATGCTGAAAATGGAACTGGAAGTGTCGAGTTTTAACAAAAGGGCCTATAATGTCTATAAGAAACTAGGATTTATTGAGGAAGGATACTATCTTGATGAGTTTTGCAATCCCTATATAGATAAAAAGGATCCTTATTTTATAGAAGCAAAATCATCCTTTGTAATAGATGGTAAAAAGATATATAATTATATTCACAGAATGGTTTTATCAAAGAAGAGATATTTTAACATTAGAAGAAATCCTTAAAGAGGATGGGAGTGATAAGATGAGTTTTACGCTAGAAACTACAGATATGGACTTAGGGGATACGCCTATAGAAAATATATTTATAAATGATTATATGCCCATGGCAAATGGAACCTATGTAAAGGTTTATTTATTAGGATATAAATATGCCCATGACAAGGATTTAGAAATTGAGGTAAACAACGAAACCATAGGCAAACATTTGGAGATACCACTTGAAGATGTACTTAGGGCTTGGGATTTTTGGGAGAAAAAAGGGATAATAGAAAAATTATTATTAGAAGATGAAAAAAAACATAATTATAATATAAAGTTTTTAAATTTAAAGCAATTATACATAAAAAATAATCCTGATATATTTAAAATAAAAGAAAAAGTAGTAAGTAAAAAGAAAATATCCGGGTCACAGAAAGTAATAGAAGCCAATCAAATACCACAAATAAATAAAATGTTTAATCAAATAAATGACACCATGAGAAGGCAAACAGTCCCTTATGAAAAGGAAAGAATCTTAACATGGATAGAAGACTATAATATGAATCCAGATGTTATAGAAAAGGCTTTTTTCTATGGGGTAGAAAGAAAAGGCGTTAGAAATATTAAATATGTTGAGGGAATTATTAGAAATTGGTATGATAATGGACTTACAAATATAGAAGCAGTAACAGAATACTATAAGACAAGGGATGAAAAATACTATAGGTATGAAAAGGTAATGGCATCTCTAGGACTGCAAAACAGGCTGATCACACAGGGAGAAATGCTTGTTATAGATAAGTGGTTTGACCAATATAAATTTTCTCTAGAAATGGTACTAAAGGGTTGCGAAAGCTCAGCTAATGTAGCAAATCCAACAGTTAAATATATAGATGGAGTATTGAAATCTTGGAATAAGAAGGGTATAGAAACAATGGAAGAAATAGAAGAAAAGGATAAGCCTAAGGAAAGAAAACAGTATAATAATACAAAATCCTCAAGGCTTAGATCTCAGCCACTTAAGACAAGATTTCATAACTTTGAACAAAGAAGTGATAAATATACTTCTGATGAGTTAGATGATATAGCTAGGAAAAAAAGGGAAGCATATAAGCAGAAGTCAAAAGGAGATGCTTAAGTATGTATAAAGATATACTAAATTCTATTACAACTGAATATGAAAGAAAAAGAGACCGAGCACTCCGTAGTCAAAGAATTAGAAAGCAGAAAATATATAAGGAGATACCTGCAATAAAGAGAATAGATGAGGATATAACAAAGATAGGCCTTTCTATGTCTAAATATATAATAGGTAATCCTGAAAAGTATAAAGAGTTAGCTGCCAAAGCTAAAAAGGATATAGAAAATTTGAAAATGGAAAAGGCATATCTAATGACAGAATCCAATATATCCGCAGACTATATGGACTTAAAATATGAATGTAATAAATGTAAGGATAAGGGTTACTTGGATAATGGACAACAATGTAGCTGTTTAAAGCAAGCCTTGGTATCAGAAGCTTACCAAATGTCAAATATAGAAAATATACTTTTAAAAGAGAATTTCTCTAATTTTAATATAGATGTATTTAAGGACCAAGCCTTTGAAAATGAAGATATGACACCTAAGGAAAATATGATGGACATACTAAGTATAGCAGAAGGATTCATATATAATTTCCATGAAAACAATGGGGATAATTTACTTTTTTATGGTTCAACAGGCTTAGGTAAAACCTTCTTATGCAATTGTATAGCTAAATCCTTACTAGATAAAAATAAAATAGTAGTATACCAAACAGCCTTTACCATACTTGAAATAATAGAGAGGCACAGGTTTGGCAGAGGTGATAAGAGATTAAATGATTACCAGTATAATTTATTATTTGATACAGATTTACTAATAATAGATGATCTGGGAACAGAAGTGGCCAATACTTTTACTAATGCAGAAATATTTAATATAGTAAACACTAGGATAATAAGTGGTAAAAAAACAATAATATCAACAAATCTAACACCAAAGGAAATATCAGAAACCTATACGGATAGAGTGTTTTCAAGGATATTAGATAAATTTTTACCCTTGAAGTTTTATGGACCAGATCTGAGATGGGAATAGATAGAAGAAGTGAATAGCTAATAATAAATAGTGAATAGATTACAAGTGGTGAATAAGCAGAGGGAAGCTTTGTTGTTGTCATTCCGAGCCTGACGAGGAATCTATGTTTAAAAGCTAAGATCCTTCGACAAGCTCAGGATGACACCGTAGAGGCTGAACTGCATGCCAGTCCCGACTTCTTACACAGAATTTAGAAATATTTAATTAAAATTGGTGGTGAAATAGTGGATACTAAGGAAAGAAGAAATCAAATACTCAATATTTTAAATAAATTACATAAGCCTGTAAAGGGCATGGATATTGCTGAAAAATTTGGGGTTTCGAGGCAGGTAATAGTTCAAGATGTCGCTGTGCTAAGGGCTAAGGGAGAAAAAATCCTAGCCACCCCCCAAGGCTATATAATCCCTAAGGCCTATGATAGCAATAAATTGATTAGGACAATAGCCTGTAAACATAATAGCAATGAAGAAATAGAAGAAGAATTAGATATAATATTATCTTATGGTGGGAAGATAATTGATGTATTAGTAGAGCATCCATTATATGGAGAAATAAAATCACAATTACAAATAGGATCTAGATACGATTTAAAAGAATTTATGACAAATATAGAAAAGCATAAGGCAGAGCCTTTGGCTTCACTAACAGATGGAATCCATATACATACCATAGAAGTAGAGAATGAAGAAATGTTTAATAAGATAATAGAAAAATTATTAGAAAAAAACTACTTGATAAATGAAGACTAAGGTGTTATATTTATATCCATAGGTGACAAGACAGCAGTAAATACATTAGGGAGATGATTAAAATGAGCAAATCAAAGGGTGGTATAAAAGATTATATAGTTAAGGTTTTAAACGGAATGGCATTAGGACTTTTTGCATCATTACTTATAGGACTTATAATTAAACAAATGGGTACACTTTTTCATATATCGATTTTGATAAACTTTGGAAACATAGCTCAAAGATTAATGGGGCCGGCCATAGGTGCAGGAGTTGCCTATAGTGTGGGAGCACCACCTTTAGGTATATTTGCTTCTGTAGTAGTAGGAGCCATAGGAGCAGGAAGTATTTCCTTTTCAGGAGGGGCTGCTACAATATCCATAGGGGAACCAGTAGGGGCATTTATTGCAGCTTTAGCTGGGGCGGAATTTTCTAAATTAATAAGTGGAAAGACTAAGGTAGATATTGTATTAGTACCCATAGGAACCAT
>CAZWTU010000053.1:8655-10364 GCA_964637035.1 uncultured Tissierellaceae bacterium | reverse complement strand
GTATGGAAATATTAGTAACTAGCACAAGCACTGAAAGTCTTATTTTTGGAAAGGTCTTAGCTGGTGCTATAGTTGGAGTTGCACAATTTGCACTTATACTCTTAGTAGCATTCTTTGCTTATAAGTTAAATATAAGGGCCTGGGATAATACTTTAGATTTCATCTTTGATATTCCAGGAAATATTATAGGTGTCTTTGCTATATTTGGAACCTTAGGCTATTTATTGTATCTATTTATTTATGGTACTATTGGTGCCTTAGTATCAAAAACTGAAGATGTAGGAACCAGTATGACTCCGGTGCTTCTTATTTTTATTGCTGCATTCTTTATTTCCATGATGGGTTTGTCTAACCCAGATATGATGGCAGTAAAAATAGCTTCCTTTGTACCCTTAACATCATTTATGGCAATGTTTGTAAGGGTTGCTATGGGCAATGTTCCCCTGATACAAATAATAATTTCTTTAGTCCTCTTAGGTGGAACAACTATATTTGTGGGAATACTTGGAGCTAAAATATATAGGCTGGGAACTTTAATGTACGGAAATCCAGTGAAAATTAGACAGGCAATAAAATTATTGAGGGCAGATAAGTAGGTAGAGGAAAGCTTCTAACAAAACAGATCCCTCCACAAGCTGGGAATGACAGAATCTAGCTTTCTTGTCATCCTGAGCTTAGCGAAGGATCTAGCTTTTAAACATAGATTCTTCGACAGGCTCAGAATGACAGAGCAATAAAATAAAAACAGAAGAGCTGGGCTCTTCTGTTTTTATTTTATTGATTCAATCCACAATTTTCAATTGTTTTAATGCTCCATTCTCAATTATCTTAGTTGCTATTGTCAATTATTAATTATCAATGGCTCTAGTTTGATCCTTCAACCATTCTTTTTCCTCATCTGTTACTAATGGTGACAGCTTTTCATATACTTGTTTATGATAATCATTTAGCCAATTTATTTCCTTTTCATTTAATAAATCTACATCTATCCCCTTTAAATCAATTGGGACAAAGGAAAGTGTATCAAATTTCATAAATTGACCAGATTCTGTTTCTATATCTTTTATTACTACAAACACATTTTCTGTCCTTATACCATGACTTCCTGCCTTGTAAACTCCTGGTTCTATTGTAATTACCATACCTTGATCTAAAACCACATCATTAATTGCCATGGCAAACCTATGTGGTCCTTCATGTACATTTAATAAATATCCTACTCCATGGCCTGTTCCACATTTATAGTCAAGACCTTCTTGCCACATGGGATATCTGGCGAGCACGTCTAAGGTATGACCTGTAGCTCCATGTAAAAATCTTGCACTGGATAAGTTTATATGAGACTTAAGTGTTAATGTAAAATCCTTCTTTTCTTCATCACTTATTTTACCAAGTATAATTGTTCTAGTAATATCAGTGGTTCCATCTAAATATTGACCACCTGAATCTACCAGATACATTCCTTGTCTTTCCAAGTCTAAGGCACTTTCTTTTTTAGCCGAATAATGCATCATAGCTGCATTCTCTTTGTAGGCCGATATTGTTCCAAAGCTTGGCTCTATAAATCCTTCTTGGTCTTTTCTAAGGTCTAATAGCTTTTCTTGAGCCGTGTATTCACTTATTTTTTCTTTGCCTAGGTTTTTATCTAGCCAATACATATACTTAACTAAAGCTACACCATCTTTTAAATAGGCATTCTTTTGATTTTC
>CAZWTU010000053.1:0-8555 GCA_964637035.1 uncultured Tissierellaceae bacterium | reverse complement strand
CCTGGAGTTGCCATCTTGTACATTTTATATTGGCTATTGGCTAATTCTTTTTCTGCTTGGATAAAGTATCTTCCATCTGTCCAAAGAATAGCATCCTTTTCCGTAATCACCACTAGTCCTGCTGAACCTGTAAATCCAGATATCCACACCCTTGTTTTATAATGTTCAGCTAAATATTCTGACCCATGAGGATCTCCAGTATTTACAATATAAGCATCAATACCTTTTTCCTTCATCAATACTCTTAAGTCTCTTAATCTACTATTAATTTTCAACTTCCTTTCCCCCTTCTTTATTCTCCATATTCATAAGTAAAATTGCCATAATTACACCACTAATCCCTGCCACCAACTTACTGGCTATAAAAGGCCCTACTGTAGTAGGTGAAACAGATGAAATATATGCTAATTGACCACCAAATACAAAAGAACCTGAAACTGCAAAAGCAGCATTTAATATTTTGCCCTTTTCATTCATCCTATGATAAATACCTAACATTGGAATACAATTTGCCAAAGAAGAAAAAATTCCAAGTATAGAATATTCATCAAGACCTGTTTTTTCCTCTATTTTGCTTACATTTTTATTGAGTAATTTTGATATTAAATGAAACATTGGATAAGCACCTGATAAGATAATTCCTATTTTCAATACAATAATAGCAGCTTCTTCTATACCTAACATTCCAGGAATTATATCCCAAGGAAAAAAATAATTAAATATACCTAATACTAATCCAAGAGTACTTAACTTTATAATAAAGTCTCCTATGATTTTAAAAACCTTAACCATCTTATCCTTTTCTTTAGTTAATCCTAATACAATAAGTCCTACAAATATAATTACTGGATAGAGGTTTAAAAATATATCCTTTATTCCAATATCCATCATTAGTCCACCTACAATCATACCTAAGGGTATTGTCATAATACCTGATAAAATTCCCTTAACAAAGTAATTGAAATCATTTTCAGATACAAAACCTAGTGAAATAGGCAGTGTAAAAGATATTGTAGCCCCTAGCATAGAGGATAAAATCAATCCATTATATCTTCCTATAATTTCTGAACTAGTTATACCCATACTAGCAGCGTATCCACCTAAGTCAGGTGCAAGTATACTGCCAATAAATACTGATGGATTTGTATGGATTAAATTTGCAAGGGGCTGAAGTATTGGGGTTAAAAGCACTCCTATAAGAGGAGATAAACAATATATCCCTATAATGGTTAGGGCTAATCCTCCTATAGCATTTATTCCTTCATCAAATTTTTTTCCTAATCCAAATCTATTATTAAAAATCTTATCTATGCCGCCTAGAATCGAAAAGATTACCATTAAATAAATCATACTCCACCTCTATTATATAATATAAATGTAACTAGTCTTTGCATTTATTGGAAGAGTGACATTATTTCTTCTTCACTTAATTTAGATATTAGGGTTTCTCCCTCTCTAATGACTTTATCTATCATTTCTTTCTTCTTTTCTTGTAGTTTAAATATCTTTTCCTCTATAGTTCCCTTAGTTATTAGCCTTATTACTTGAACTCTGTTTTCCTGTCCAATCCTATGAGCCCTATCTGTTGCCTGATCTTCCACTGCCGGATTCCACCAAGGATCAAAGTGAATTACCATATCTGCTGAAGTAAGATTGAGACCTGTTCCTCCAGCTTTTAATGATATAAGAAAAACATCTCCTTGCCCCTTATTAAATTCCTTTACTAACTTTCCTCTTTCAATCATAGGAGTACTTCCATCTAAATAGAAAATACCTACCCCTTTATCCTCTAGAGTTTTTCTGATTTTTGCTAGCATAGTTGTAAATTGGGAGAAAATAAGTATTCTATGACCCCCACCTAGGGCTTCACTAACTATTTCTTCCAGGGAATCTAGCTTCCCACTACCTCCATTATAATCCTCTATAAAGACACCAGGGTGACAACATAGTTGCCTCAACCTCGTTAGCCCCGCCAATATCTTTATATGGCTTTTACCATAGCCTTCCAAACTTACCACGTCATTTATTTCACCCTTTATGGCCTGTAAATAAGCTAAATAAAGTTCTTTTTGCTCTTTAGTCATGTCTACCACTATTTTTTGTTCTATTTTATCAGGAAGTTCCTTAAGAACTTCTTTTTTCAATCTTCTAAGTATAAAAGGTTTAATATGGTTATTTAAATCCCTTAACTTAATATTATCATTATCCCTGATTATAGGTTTTTCATATTCTTCTGTAAATTGCCTGTTTGTCATAAGATAACCTGGCATTAAAAAGTCAAAAATTGACCATAATTCAGAAAGAGAATTTTCCATAGGAGTACCTGTTAGGGCAAAATAGTTCTTAGCCTTTACCCTCTTCACTGATTTAGCACTAAGAGAACCCCTATTTTTAATATGTTGGGCTTCATCTAATACGCAATATCTGTAGTTCATATTTACATGATCTTCTATGTCCCTTCTAATAAGCGGATAAGAAGTAATAACTATATCATAATCCCCTACAGTTTTTATAATTTCTTTTCTCTCTCCCCGTGTACCCGCAACTATTAAAGTCTTAAGACTAGGAGCGAATTTGCTTATTTCCTCTTCCCAGTTATAGACTAGGGAAGTTGGTACTATTATTAAATTAGGTTCTTGCCCCTTGTCTTCTTTTTCTGATAATAAAAATGCTAACATTTGAACCGTCTTTCCAAGACCCATTTCGTCAGCTAAAATTCCACCAAATCCATATTTAGAAAGGGTCTTCAACCATTTAAATCCAAACTTCTGATAGTCTCTTAAATCTGCATTTAAATTCTTGGGTAATTGGTAGCTAGCTTCATCTGGATTTTTTATATCTCTTACAAGCTTTTTAAAACTAACATTTTTCTTAATGAAATCCATGTTTTTATCTTCTACAAACTTGTCTAAATACATGGTTTTAAACTTTGGAACTTCTATATGCCCATCTCTCAAATCTTTACCATCTATATTTAGATAATCTAGAATTTCTACAACTCCTGATAAATCTTCATTATCAAGGGATAAAAAGGAACCATTTTTTAATTTGTAGTATTTTTTCTTTTCCTTTATAGAAAGAAATATATTCTCCAGCTCTCCTGTATCTATATCTTCTATATCAAAATTAAATTCTAACATATCTAAATCAGAACTTATTTTCAATTCACCTGAAAAGCTTCTAGAATCAACAAGGCCTATGTTCCTAAAGTTCTCTGAATAATATATATCACAATAATCCTGCAAGCTTGGTATTACGTCATTTATAAAGTCGAAAATTTCTTCTTCCTCTTCTAAATAAAATCCTCCATTTTCTACTTTGAAGTCTCCCATTTCTAAGAGATTCATTATCTTACTTTCCTTTTCCATATCTCGGAGTAGAATTTGTTGTTTATCATTTCCCTTGTTTTTACTTGAAGAAAATGGGTTTATTGTAACTTCTCCGTAGGTAAACTCTAATTTCCCAAAAATCACTTCTCCCTTTCTATCAAAGTATATATTGGATTCTAAGTCCCTATCATATATTGATTCTTCCACTTCCTTATCAATAATTAAATTACTATTTTTCTTAACATTTAAAAGAATCTCTGATACAAAGACCTCTTTATCCTCTTCATTTATTCTCACAACCATTAGATCTTTATTTACTATTTCATCTAATATTGGCATAATTGATAATGCCTGTTCTCTTGGTATCTTATATATCTTATCCTTATAAAAAAAATATCTACCTTCATCATTTAAAGGAGCGAATGCTTCCTCATCCCTTAACTCCATTATCAAGTCTTTGCCCTCTTGTCGAATGCCAAAATTCAAGTCTATTCTTTCTTCTATAACTCTTATATCTTTAAATTCTTTGCCCCAGATACTTGCATTTAAAGCTTTACCTACCATTAAATCAAGAAACTTCTCCAATGATTTAGGAGTTAAGTTTATGTTTTTACCACTAAAGGTAGTATTGTATCTACTCCTATAATAATTATCCTGGTTATCTTCATAATTTTCATATAATATGGTTAAAAACTCAACAATTTCCCTATCTTCTTCTTTAAAGCAATGTATATTTGGATTATAAGTAAAGTTCTTGCCAAACTCTATTATTTCCTTATTGTTTATCTTGGAAAGAATATTAGCTATGGATCTTACAACGTAAAGTCTATCCTCTCCCATTCTTAAGTCTATGCTATGGCCTTCATCTTCCAATTTATAGTTTATCTCTAAGTTTATAGGGGTCTTTTCTCTATCCTCCATGTCCCTATATCTTAAAAGTATATTCTTTATATTGCCTTCTGTCTTTTTCTTTTCCCTAGTTTTCTCTTCTTTGTCTTTTATATCTTTTATAAAGAGGAGCAAGGCTACAACATGCTTGCAATCTCCTGGGTATGCCTGGTAGGCTTTACAATTACAAGATGTTTGAACCACATCTCCCATGGAATCAAAAGCAACACTTACTTCATATTTATTTCCTCCATATACATTAGCTAGAAAATAATCACGGTCAGCCGTAGTTCGAACTTCCCTAACCTTACTCTGGCCATAGTAATCCTGTCCTTTAAAATAAGTGCTATTTAAACTGGTCCTATTTATTATAGTTTTTCTAGATAAATTATGCATACTAACACCACCATCTCCAATACTTTCTTTAATACCTTGTCTAATACTTCCTATCCTATCATTATACTATACTTTAGATTATTTTTCATTTTTATCTTATGAAAGTTACCTAGATTTTATTTTATATATGCTATAATATATTTAGGTGATAAGATGAAAATATACATAGATGCAGATGGATGTCCTGTAGTAAAAATAGCAGTGAAAATTGCCAAGGAATATAATCTAGAGATAATAATAGTGAAAAACTTTGCCCATGAAATCAGTGAACCTTATGCAGAAGTTGTTTCTGTTGATATTTCTAATGATAGCGCTGACTTTTATATTGTAAATAGGGTGGCTAAGGGTGATATTGTAGTTACCCAAGATTATGGCCTAGCTACTTTATGTCTATCTAAGGGAGCCAGACCTATTAATCAAAATGGTTTAGTATTTACCAAAGATAATATTGATGGTATGCTGAATAGGAGGCATCTACACCAGCAGCTTAGAAAACAGAATAAACGGCATGGTAACGTAAGTAAAAGAAACCCTGAGGCTAATATAAGTTTTGAGAATAGTTTAAGAGAATTGCTTGACAAGTAAAATCGAAAAGGAGATGATCTTATGGATAAAAAAACAAATAGATTTATAATGCCCTTACTTATTGTATCAATTATACTTAATTTTTTTATGTTTTCTAATATATCAAGTATGAAGTCTACTCTCACCAACTTAGATTCCCAATTACATTATATTAAAAGGGATATAGATAGCTCTATTAACAATGTTTCTTATAGGATATCTGAGGCTTTAAAAGAAGAAGCCAGCATAATCAATGACTTTCAATATGAATATGGAGAATTTAAGGATGGTAAGGTAGATTTGAGTTTAAGTGCTAAGCCAAAAGAAATAACACCAGAAAACAAGTATTTCTTTTCATATAGCTTTGGAAATGATAAATTTGATACAATTACAGCAATTAAGGGTGAGGGAAGTAGATATCATGCTAATATTCAAGTTCCCATAAAGAGTAATCTTGAGGTTGATTTTATTATTGATAATGGAGACAGGCAAATTGTTGAAAGTTTAGATTATATATATAATTTCCAGGAAAGATTATTACAATCTTATAATGCTAGGTCCCATAATGGGCAAACTTCTTATGCGGACAATACTATAACATTTAAAAACCATTCATATACAATATCTCATTACGCTTATGAATATAAAGAAAAGGAAAATAAAGATGTTAAAGTAAAATCTATTGAAAGTGCAATTATCAATGTGGCTGTCAACGAAAAGATTGTAGATAGTTTCCCAATGGAGAAAGATAGTGAGCCTTTCCCAGATGATACGATTTTTTATAAATACACCCTTAAAGATTACTCAACTAGCTTAAAGAAAAATGATACTTTTGAAATATATATCTTGGCTCAACATGAAGATGGATATAAAATAAGGTTTAATATGGGTAAATTTAAATTTGATGGGGATAATACTCGTTTCCCCGACATTGGTTATATGGGTGAAGTATTTATTGTGGAATAAAGAATCCATAGAGTTACCGGATATAAAGACTTGCCAATCCACATCATTACAAAAGGGATTAACATATTATATATATAATTTGTTAATCCCTTTATTTTTACTTGTTTTATTGATTTAGCTCTTAATCATTTAGAAATCTATGACCTGTTTTTAAAATTATTTATGCCCTATTTCAGGTACGATACATATAAACTTAAACACATCTTTACCTGGATTTTTAAATTGATGTAGCTTGTCTCCTGGTACATATGCATAGGAGCCTTTTTTGATTTCATGGTCTTCTCCCTCTAAATGCAATACTCCTTGTCCTTCTAGAATATAATTTATATGTGGCCAAGGATGACTATGCTTAGGGGAATAACCGCCTTCAGTTAATTCTAATACCCTCATAACATATCCTTCCCAGCCTTCATTGGGAGAGATTAATGCTTTCATTGATGCCCCTAGTGTTTCAGGGTTGTCAAATTTTACTCCACTTACATTATCCTCATGATTTACTATCACAGTATCACTCCTCATAATAAATTTGGTGTATTACTATTATAACATAAACCTCCTTATAAAAATAAAGCTATTATAGGTACAGTTATTATACAAAACATATGGCTTACCACTGCAACTTTTGAGGCAAGTTCCACATTTGCATTATGTTTTTCACTTACTACTACTGTTAGTATTGCCACTGGCAATGCTTGTAAAATTATTATTACATTTTTTATTAATGGATCTATGTTTATAGGTTTAAGTATTAAAAGTGTAATTAAAGGTATTACTATCAATCTTATAAAACTAGCATAATAAATATCCTTGTCCATAATTATCTCTTTAATTTTTAACTTTGATATCTTTTGTCCAAGCATTAGCATGGCAAGGGGCAAGGTCAATCCACTAAGCATGGAAATAGGAGTGCTTATCATCTTTGGTAAGGGGACATTAAATATAAATATTATCATACCCACTAGAATTGTAATGACTGCTGGATTTTTAATAATATTTTCTATGGTTGCTTTCCCCTTATCTTTTCTTACAAGGGATTCTCCGTAAGTCCATATTAACATATTAAAAGGTATCATAAATATTGAACCATATAATAGTGCTTTTTGCCCAAATAATGCAAATATAAAGGGGACTCCCATAATTCCTGAATTAGAAAAGCTACTTCCAAGTCTTAAAACACCCTTCTTTTCCTTTGGATACTTCATAAATGCTAGTTTCCCTACCATAGCACCTAGGATATGAGCTAACATACCTAAGACAAATACTATTATTATTCCCTCTAAGGTCTCTTTTGAATATCCTATGCTAAAAGCAGATAATATAAGTGCTGGTAAGGAAACATTTGAAATAATTGTTGTTATTGCCTTGCTTTCATTGTCTTGAATTATCTTCATCTTCCCACCAATATATCCTACTGTCATTAATATTGCCAATATCCCTACTTGCTCTATTACAATCATTGGGTCCATGGATTCACTTCCTTAAGTTTTGATATATGTACATTATATATGTAATAGATGAAAAAAACTAGGTAGAGTTTCTACCTAGTTTTAAAATTCTATTATATTATTCTATTCTTTTTAATATATCATTTAAGTCTTCAACTGGTTTTGCATTTTCCCATTCTGTTCCATCATCAGATACTTGTAATAATGACATGGATTGTGTTCCTAAACGCTTTCCATCTGCAAAGTTAACTGTTCCACCCATTGGAATCTTAAATTCTGATTTTTCCATTGTATTCATGAAGTTGTCCCAGTTAAGAGGCTCTTCCCCAACTCTTTCAAGTCCCTCAACCATGAAGTGTCCTGCTATCCAACCTGCCATTGCAAATGCATTACCTGCATATTCTGGTTCTCCATAGCCAGTCATTCCTTCAACAAATCTATTTACTTCTACTTCATCACTAAGGTCTACCCATGCATTTGAATATATTGGAAATTTATTTGAAGAACTTGCATAGTCTGTTGCAAAGTTTGCTATAGTTGTTGCATCAGCATTTGAATAAGTTGTAAATACTGGCTTATCAACACCTTGTGAAATAAGGCCTTTTACTATTGTAGGTAGTGTAGCTTGAATTGATGCTGCTACAATAACATCAACATCTTTCATTTTTAATACGGCTGAAGATACATCTGTATCACCAGGGTTTACTTGTTCCTTAGTTACTTTATAATCTCCGCCAAGTTTTTCAACTTGATTTTCAACTCCTGATAATAAGTCTTTTCCTGCATCATCATTTGTATAAATAACACCTATGTTTTTAGCATCATGTTCTTCTATTGCTCTTGCAACAATAAGTCTACCTTCTGTTACATATATTGGTTGAACAGGGAAAAGTCCTTTACCTTTTTCTACTGATGTAGCGTCTTCATTGTAAAGTGAATCTATACCAGCTGCAAAGTATACTGTTGG
>CAZWTU010000052.1:0-10582 GCA_964637035.1 uncultured Tissierellaceae bacterium | reverse complement strand
TTATGGTATGTTTCAAACTGTTCCAATGGCAGATAATCATTATAGTTAAATTCAATTAATTGTGGATTTATACCCTCGTCCAATAAATAATTTTGATTAAATTTTACGTTCCATATAAAAACCAATCCAATCCAATCAATATCTGCTTTTATTGCAAATGCTGAGCTTCTACCCCTAAAAGATCTGAGTGCATTTTCATTTATACTATCGTAGATACTATCCCCTGGTGAAAATAAAATAAGATCTTCCATATTTATAGCTAAATCTTTTGAGAAAGTTCCCCTTATTTCTCTTTTATTTCTAGATCTTTTTAACGCCTTTCTGGTATCAGGAGGTGCAAATAAAGCTTTTTCTACAGAACTAATATTTACACTTCTATCGGAGTATTTTATTATTAAATCCATTTCGCCCTTACTATCTCTTACATTAATTTTGTCTGGACTAAACCCTGCAAGTCCAAACCATGTAAGCATTGTATGTTTTAATAATTTATTATCATCACCTTCGAACTTATCTATAATTTTATTAATTCTTTCAATTTTATTGGAATCCATATTTTTAGCTGTATCATAATACTTTTCTCTGTCTACTTCTATTTTCATATTAACTATATCTTCTTTTATGTTTAACAATGAATTTTTTAGTCCATAAGCAATATCAAAACTCAGTGCATCTTCTATTTCTTTTTCAATATCATTTAATGCGATCTCTATGCCACTTAGTGATTCTTCAAATATATTTAATCCTTCGTCCCATAGTTTAAATATATCTTCTTCTATTGTATCTTCTGACATAATTATTATGGATTCAACTTCTTTTGAAGTGTCTCTTCCTATTCTATCTAGTCTCCCAACTCTTTGCTCCAATTCTACAGGATTCCAGGGCACATCTAAGTGCAAAATACAATCTGCCATTTGAAGATTTCTTCCCTCGCCACCTGTTTTGTCACATACAATAAATTTACATTCTTCTTGTTCTTGAAATTTATTCACACTTTCTTCAAGTTCATCAGAGTTCATATCTTCAGTAAATATAGACACAGAATCTTCTCCAGTCTTAATTTTTAAATATTTAGCAAATTCAATAGCTGTTTCCTTGAAGTTTGTAAATATAGCTACTTTTTTATCATAATAATTTTCATCTAGCATATCTATAGCAAATAAAATTCTGCTTTTAATTTGTTCCGGATAATCTTCATAATATTTCATACTACTTAATTCTTCTAAACTTGCATTTAACCATAAATCATTATAATTTAATGCTCTATCCAAGGCTTGTACAACTTCCGAATTTGAGTTTACTTCACTTTTAAGTTTTCTTAAGTATGCTTTCAATGCCCAAGGTGAACTCAGCATCCTTCCATAAATATCCTTTACCAACTTAATATCAATTTCTTCCACTTCAAATCTCTTCTGTAAATATTCAATTACCATATTGTATGTTTCTTCTTCATAAAATCCTTCAAGAGAATCTTGCATCTTGTAATAAAAAATAGACTTTGTTCTTTTTGAAAATTCATCCTTTAATTCTATCCTCCTATTTCTTATTATATCCCTCTCTATTTCATAAGTATTGGATATATAAGCTAGTATAATTTTTACAGTTTCAAGTCCATTCTTGGTATTATTAACATCAATTTCATCTATTAGCTTTCCTAAGATTGGATCTTTTAGATACTTATTCATATCTAAAAATTCTTCTATATAGTCTTCTCCAGCATCATCTTCCTCATAATAATTTAAATCTCTTATTAGTTCATATATATCATTCTTTACTTTCTTATTTTTCTCCAATAACTCTTCAAATTCTAATGTATCAATACCCATGTATTTGTCTGGATGAAGTAATCTTAGAAGTTTTAAATATTCAGTTTGTCTCTGTTGAATAGGTGTCGCTGATAAAAGTATTATGTTATCAATTCTTTGGCTATAATCATATATTCCTTCGTACGATTGGCTATCATTTAAAAGTCTATGGGCCTCGTCGACTATGAGAAGGTCATAATTATTAATACCATTTATCTCCTTAAATTTATTGATATCTTCTAATGATACAATTAACTCATCATCTATTGATTTACTCTTACCATTCCATATGTTAACATCTATCCAAAACTTATAAGAAAGTTCATTTTGCCATTGATTAACCAAAGATGTTGGAACTACTATCAATGTTTTCAATTTATAGTTTCTTTCCTTTAGTCCTTTATATATTACACATGCTTCAATTGTTTTACCAAGCCCTACTTCGTCTGCTAACATTATTCTGCACGATCTAGAAGTAAGACCTTTCATTATAGTTTCCATTTGGTGTTGAAATAAATAAATTCTGGATCCAAGGATAAGTTCTACACCTACAGGCGAGTTTTCTAATGCTATATCCATTTTACTCATATTTACTCTGCCCTTATACCAAACCGGGTTATGAAATTCATAATTTTTCATTTGATCTAAGGGGCTTATTTCTCCCGAATCAAATTGTATTGAAAGATCCTTTTCATTTACTATCTCTATTATTTCTTGATCTTTCAACCTGTAAGCGTAATACAAATAATATCCTTCTATTTCCTTATAAAAGGATACTATTTTTACAACATACTCGTTCCTATATATTGCTAAAGTGCCACTTATTATTTTAACTCTATTTATATCATCCATTTCACAAGTCATATTCTTAGGTATTCTTTCAAAAAAATGTCTTGTATCATAAATGTCTTCTATCTTGGCATTTATTTTATTACTAAATTCGTCAACCGATGAAATTTTACCTGATATGTACTCTCTAAAATTTGGTTCTTCATTTATGTCCAATGGACATCTAACATAATTTCCAATTTTAAATTTCATTTTCTTTCCCCCAATCAATATCCCAAGTTTCTATAATCATTCCATTAATATATACATTAATCCTTAAGTTTTCTTCATTATCCATCAATATATTAAATGTTAAATCATCAAAACTATATATAAATGGAAATGAAATCTCTTTATTATATATAATATCGTCTACTTCAATACTAAAAATATTCTTCTCGCCAATTGAACTGATAGGGGATATAATTATGTTCTTATCTATTGGTAATCTTTCATATTTATTTACCATTTGTATAGATCGCTTAATATCTATTTCTTTAATAGATTCATTTATAATTATTTCTTTAGAAAAATATTTTATAGTCGATTTATTAAATGGATCCAATATATTCTCATTTTCTATATCTAAGTAAACTTTAAGTGCATCTCTTACATCGTTATCTAATTCTTCTATTAAATATTCTGAATACTTATCCTTAAACAATTCTTTAAACCATCTGTAATCTTTTTCTTTTCCTATTAAAATAATTTTAGCTATAATGATATTTCTTAAATAAGGTTTTCTCATGACTCTTTGTATTTCATCAATAATATCTAAAAATAAATATTGTTCAACTTTTTTATTATCAATATATTTATAATCCTCATATACTTTTTGTATATCTAGTTTATTTGTTAAATTTGATAGTTTAAAAATTGATATATTAAAATAGTTATTATTTGGATCTAATAAGATGAATAAATTCACTTTATTTACATCAATAACTTCTTCATTTTCAGTATTCCAATAATCATATATATACTTCAGTATTTCCATATTGCTTTTAGAAATTATTTCATATTCAATGTCATTCTTTTCTAAAGTATATAAAAATATATTCTTATGATACATTATCTTCTCAAGATAAATTATATATAGCTTATTATCTTTTTCTATCTCCTTTATTAACTCTTGATTATTCCATCTAAATGATTTAGCTAGATCGTTTTTATAAAGATTTATTATATTATTCTCTAAAGTAATTATTTGATAACTCATAGTTTCATCCCCATTTTTATACTATGCATCTTAATTATATCGATGTTTCCTAAGCTATCCTTTCTGATTACTAATATTATTTTACTATTCTTTAGATAATCATTTAAAATTTTAATATTTGATTCTGATTCTAATAAGTATCTAATAATATTTTCATCAGATATATTCAGACCATAGTTCTCATTTCTATAGTAAAATTTAATGATATATTTTTCATCTAATTCTACTACTTCATCTAAATCCTCTAAATAAATAATTAGATTATTCTCTTTAGGGGAGTTTAGAACCCTTAAATTATTACTAGCAAATTTAATATTTTCTATAAAACTTTTCATATTACATGGCCCTAAAGTCTCCACATTAATTATATTGTTAAATTTATTTATACTGACATTCAACTTATCAAAATAACTATATAAAAATATATCCATATCCTTTTTCTTATTTAACAACATACATTTTCCCATATTTTCACAATATAAAATTAACATTTCATTTTCTTCACTTTTGTAAGTTCCTAATAATATCATTTCCATTATAAACTCCTATATCTTTCTAAACATATTTCATTTACCCCACAATATTTACACTTTTCTAAACTATTTGCCGTATTTAAGGGTGAAGTTCCCATTAATTTTTGTGATATTTGTCTTTTATAAATCATCGCATTTCTATTATTAATTTTATGCAAGTTTATAATAACGTTCTTACCTTCTTTATCCTCATCAGTAAGTTTTGCAAATATAAACTTTTTTCTTATATCAAAATATTCTTCACTAAAGTTTACGTTATCTTTTAATGTATCTACTACTTTTATATATGCATCTTTAAATATAACTTCTTTCCATACATAAAAAAACTTGCTTTTAAGAAATTCATTTTGAATTCTTACAATTTCTTCAATAGAGTTTTTATCACCGCTTTTTATCTTCTTATGAGATTCATATAATAGAAGAGTTTCATAGTACTTTTTCTGTGTGAACTCATTATAAAAAAATGTATCACCTTCAATAACATCTTCTAAAAAGTATTTATATTCACAATATAAGAAGTTTTTCATTTCATCATCTTTGATTGGCTTTTTAAAAGAATTTCTATAATATATATCTTTGTTTTTATTTGATGGTTTCGAGTCATCATCTGGAAACCCTGGCGAATCATTTTCAAACTCTATTCCTAGCATTTTGAGTAAATAGTATGGTGGATTTATTTCATCTTGATAATTCTGTATATAACTTACCTTAATATTACTATTTAAATAAAAGCACCCATAGAATAAGCAGTACCTTAAAAAGTTAGATCTTTCTTGATATGATTTCATTATACTTTTGTGTCTACGTTTTGGCGTCTCTAATGAATCGAAAAATTTCAATGTTAATGGGTAAGGTAGTAAGTTTTTAATTGGAGGATTCATATCTATATCACCAATCAAACATAAATGAAAAATCTTATCTTCTTTGCTTTCCAGAAGAACTCCTCCATCTAAATGTTCTAAATTTCTTACAATCCATGAAGCTTGATGCTTATTCGCTTCTATCTCTTCTATTCTATTTAAATAAAAGTGTAAGGAATCTCTAACATTTTCAATATCACCATCAACTTTTACTTTCTCTAGATTTTTAAATCTATTATCTAGCTCATCGATCATATCACGTTCTTTTTTCGTCATCTTTTCCATATCAATATTACTTTTAATAACATTTATTAAATTTTTATAGTGATTATAAAAATTTAGAATCCCACTTGACTCTTTAAATATTTCATTGCCTATATCATCTATAATTCCTATTATTTTATTAAAATGTTCTAACTCGTCAACTCTTACATTATAAAATGAGAATCTTCTTAATGTACTTGACTTTTTTTCTACTTTCTCCCTTTCACTTAGTGTTAAAACTAGACCTTTTAATTTATTTATATTATCTTTTAAGTCACTAACGGTATGAATTTCTTTTATTTTTAAGTTTAGATAATACGATTCAAGTCTATTGTATATATCTAAGCAATTATATTTTTCATTATTAAAGAATCCTAATGAGATACACTGCTTTAGATTATTAGAATCAATTAAAAGCTTCTTTTCCTCATTGTCCCACATATTATATATACTTAAAATAAATTGCCCTATGGGGTATGCTAAAAAATGTTTATCTCCAAATTGTAAAGGATGATATTGTTTTAGCAGGTTATTAATGTCTTCCATTTTAGCAGAATAAAATTGTTCCTTCATCTTTGAAATGTTGCCTACTGTATGTAGCTCCCTTGTATTGTTATCTATATCAATAGTTGCTTTATAACTTTCAGATACTTTATCTGCAAAAGAACTTAAATTATCATATTTAATGAATTCTATATTTTTATTGTTGAATTCGCTTATGTTTCCATTCAATAATTCTCCTAAAGCTTTACCTAAATTATTTCTATCTGTTATCTCTTCAGATGACGGATTTATAGGTAAGCCAGTCCAAGCATATACTTCTTCCCACGTTTTATATATCTCTGGATATTCATCCATATAGTTTATAACAAATATAATTTGTATACCAGATTCTATAAGATCATCGATCAATCTAAAGATTATTGGAGTGAATCTATGTAGCCCATTTATTACTAATTTATTAAAGTTACAATCTTTGTTCTTTTCTGTGCCTATTTTTAAAGGGATGCCCTGTCTTTTTAATTCTTTTTCTTCATTGTCACGTAGTATTTTGAAATGTTGTTCTAAAATATCCGCAGGCATCTTATTTATGAGATTCAAGGTTTTCCATTCATCTTCACCTTTTATTAATTTACTGTATATAAGTTTAAATTCTTTGATTACTTCATCAGATTCATTAATCGATTCAGGTTTTACATCCATTTCAACTAAAAATCTTAATGCATTTAATAACTCAGATTTATTAAATTTAAAACTATTCTTCAGATTTATATTATCTATTGTATTTATAATTCTAGTTAATGAATTCATTTGCTTTATCTGATTTACTGGGTCTAACCATTCTTTATAAATTTCTGTAATCAAATTATCTATTGTATATATATATTCATAATTATGATCCCTTCCATTGCTGGTAAGTCCCATTTTTAATGTTTCGGATGCACATAGGTTAGGATAGTTACATATATCTTTATAAAACTCTCTCTTTTCTAGATCTTTTGGATTTTTATACGTTAGTATCTGGATCATATATATAAACCTCCTATCTCATGCTGTAGTGAATGTTTTTCTAAGCCTTCATATTTAAATAGTACAACTTTATCCTTAGCTCTAGTGAGAGCTACATAGAGAATTCTTATCTCCTCTTTTTGTTGATCAATTGATTCTTCACTACGTAAATGTTGATAGTGATTATTTTGTACCTTATTTGACATCTTATAACCAATTTTATAGCCTTCTCCAGAATCTTTAATAATAATATCAGATGCTAGATTTTTTACATCAATTTCTAGATTAGTATATGGTATTATAACAACATCGTATTCTAGCCCTTTCGCTTTATGAATAGTTGTACATGTAACATTTATATTTTCCTCTCCAATCTCTTGAACTCTTGACTCCTCTTCTATTCCTGTTGTTATCATAATTTTTAGGAACGCCTCTATTTTAGGTAAAGTTAAGTAATCTATTTCTGAGTTACTGCACATCTTCTCAAATAATAGATCTAAATTATCTTTATAGAATTTAGACTTATAACTATCTATTGTTCCATCAGTTTGCATAGCATAATTGTTCCACGGCTTCAATTCATATATGATTTCTCTAAGAACCATAAGAGTAGTTTCTTTTCTTAAATCATCAATATATTTTTCCCAATTGTTTAGAGGCCACATTTCTTTAATTTGATTATAAACTTCAAGGTTTTTACCACCTGATTCTTCTGAAACTTTATATATATGCCATAAATTCAGATTACTATTAATATACGATGTAGTGTATAAATTAATTAAATATTTAGGATTCTTATTGTATAATAATGCTATTACTAGTTTATATAAGTCTATCGTACTTTCAAGAGAGTAAAGCTTTCCAATACTAGGGTTTTTTATATGAAAGTTTAATATACCTTCTTTAACTTTCTTGTTCCCTATATCAATTATTTCTTTCAACTGTTTATTTGTCCTAACTAATATACCTATATTCTTCTTCTCTCCTAACTTTATTCTACCTGATAACTCTTCGTATGAATCTAATAAACAATCTGTAAACTTTTCTTCAAATTCTTTTTCAATCTCTTTTATTCTCACAATTTTTATAGGTTCTTTTTTCATTTTACCTGTACCAGAAATAAGTTTGTCGTCGGTTTTATCGTAAAGTAATAAATTTTTATTCCCCAACTGATCAAATGCGTCTTCATACTTATCTAGTAACAATTTGTTTGTTCTATAGTTCTTACGTAGCTTATATTCATTCCAATCTGAACTCTCATGGTTGCCAATTAATCTCCTAAATGCATCCTCTTCGGCTCCTCTAAATCTGTATATGCACTGTTTAATATCTCCCACAATAAATAGTTTAAAATTCATATTATTATATAACTCTTTTATTAAATCAATCTGTGCATTATCTGTATCTTGAAACTCATCTATAAACATATAATCAATATTACTCTTAAGTCCTTTTCTAGACGCTTCTCCTATTATCATTTTTAATTCTAAAAGTAGTTGCGATAAGATTATCTTATTTAAGTTCTTTACACGTACTCTAGTATTTTCCTCTGAATTATGCATAACTTCTTTTATAAGATCATCTAACTCAGGATAAATCGAACTTTGAAACAATGCGCTTCCAAAGTCTACATTATCATTTAAGAAGTCAATATTTCTTCCTTCTATTTTATTTATCAACCTTATAATAAATCTTTCAAAATCAAAATAGTTCATATTTAAATCTTTATCTATTATCGGGTCTGTTTCATTATTTAGTATGATGCTATTTAAATGTTTATTTAACCCTTCTCGTCTATCCATGACCCCATTAATAATTGATATATCTGATCCATAGCCTAATAAATAGCCATATTCTTCTACTAAGCTCTTAATTAACGAATGTATAGTAGATATTCTCATATTTATTACTGAATTTATATGATATATAAATTTTATGTCCTTTGTTAACATGTAATAATTCATAAATTCTTGTTTTATTTTATCTCTCATGCTATTTGCAGCTTCATTAGTAAATGTTATCATGATTATCTTTTCTATTAAATCATCACTTGAGTATTTGTTTATATATATCAAGTACATTAATCTAGAAATCATAGTATGTGTCTTACCTGTACCGGCCCCTGCCTTTACAAGTATATTCTTATTATCTGAATGTTCTACTAAATATTGATCTAAATTAAAATAGCTTTTCTTATCAATTTCAATTAAAGTTTTAGAATACGATTCAAATCTTTCTTCCATATTAGTAAAACCATCTAATATTTCAAAGTATTGTTTTAATTTATAATTTACACAATAAATATTAAAATTATATGTAACAAAACTCTCATCTGTATTAGCTGTCTCTTTAAAAGTTCTATCTAACTTCATAAAATTCAACTTTTCTATTATTGAACTTTTGAGATCTCTGAAAACATCTTTATCGTCTGTAATTAGATATAATTTTGAACCCCTGGACCAATTATCCAGAAGTTGTCTTTTCCCTATTTCATCTATTTTACTAAACACCTTTAAAATTGAGTAAAATTTCTTTTCCTTACACCTATTTATATTCTTGTTAATCCTTGGTAAAGTTGCTTCAGTTTCAAATATTGTTCTAAATTCATTAAATCTTACAGAATTTAAGTTCAAAAATCCTTTTTTATTATACCTTTTACCAAACTCAAATATCTTTTTTAATGTCTTCTCAAATTCATATGTACCATCTAAGTCTTCTTTAAATAATGTAAGTTCCTCATCCCCAACTTTATGTAATTCCAATTCCTTAAAATCTAATCTAGTCAAATTTGTAAACCACGATACAGGAAGTATTGGTATATCAACATCTAAAGTTTGTTTAGATTTTTCCCATAACCGTTCCGCATATTCTCTTGCTTGTAAATACGGAGCCCTTCCTAATACTCCACTCTTTAGTTTTATATATTTATTATCTATTAATCCTAGTATGTTTTCCTTTTTATATGATTTAACTTCTATTACCAAAACACCCATTCCTTCAATAGCTATGCAAAAATCAAACTGTTTACCATCTATACTATAGTTATAATAAGTAATAGAGTTTAATGGCATATTTTCTTTTAGAAACTTATAGACTTTCTCTTCTCCATAATTACTATTAAAGTTTGGGTTTTCAGGAAGTATTATCCTCACATTTACACATCCAATCATAATATAGTTTAATGATTATAATTAATACAGTTTATATATTTTCTTTAGGTTTAAAAAAATACAAATTTTTGATTTTTATTTCGAATATTAATTTTGGCATTTACAATCCTGAGTAAATACTATTTATAGCTTTCACAAAGGCTTATATGTGACTCCCATTTCATCCCTTCTTTCCTTTTGCTATATACTATATATCATACTATATTGGGTGCAACTTCTCAAATATATACTTTGCTTTAATAAAGACTTTTAAGAGAAGTAGAATTCATTATAAAACCATAGATCCCACCTTAACCTAATACTGCAAACCACCGTTTCAGCTTATATCCTACTTTAAAAGAGAACTTCATTTATGTCTTCTCCCCTAATATCAATATAACTCTTATCAATCTAA
>CAZWTU010000051.1:0-10814 GCA_964637035.1 uncultured Tissierellaceae bacterium | reverse complement strand
GTAGCAGAACCTACTATCTTTGGAGTTCACAATCTTAATATGGTATACGAATTAGTAACTCTTTTCAATAAACCCTTTGGAGTTGTACTTAATAAAACTTTAGATGGTAAAAACCCTTCAAAGGAATTCTGTATTGAAAAAGATATAAAGATTTTGCAAGATATTCCTTTTGATAGTCATCTAGGAACCCTTAATTCGAATTCTTTTATAGTAGCAAGGGAAGATGAAAATTATAAGCATATGTTTACTAATTTATTGAAAACTATAACTAAGGAGGTAGAAAATGAAAGAATTATTAATCCTTAGTGGAAAAGGTGGTACGGGAAAAACTACAATAGCCAGTGCTTTTATTAAACTTGCAGGGGCCAAGGCTTTTGCCGATTGTGATGTTGATGCACCAAACCTACACTTAGTTATGCAAAGTCCCACTAAAGCTGAGACTTCAGATTTTTATGGCTTAAATAAAGCTAAGATAGATCAAGACAAATGTATTAGGTGTGGCATATGTGAAAGCCATTGCAACTTTGATGCAATCTCTTATAATAAAAATAATGACCAATATCTTATAGATGATTTTGCTTGTGAAGGCTGCTCTGTATGTGAATTTGTTTGTCCAGAAGATGCAATAAATATGAAAGCTGCCGTAGCTGGGGAACTAATGCTTTATAGAAATGACCATGTTTTTTCTACAGCAAGGCTAAAAATGGGAAGCGGAAATTCTGGCCTATTAGTTACTGATGTAAAAAAGGCTATGAAATCTATTCCAGTTGAAAGCAAAGTAGCCATTATTGATGGTTCTCCTGGCATAGGTTGTCCAGTTATTGCTTCTATTAGTGGAGTAGATATGATTTTAATAGTTACAGAACCTTCTGTTTCTGGTATAAGTGACTTGGAAAGAATAATAGATACTGCCAAGCATTTTCAAACTCCAGTAGCAGTTTGTATCAATAAATATGATATTAATATGGACAATACAAATAAAATCCAGGACTTATGTAAAAAGTTAAATATAGCTTTTGTAGGAAAGATACCTTACGATAAGGAAGCTATAAAGGCAGTTAATAAGGGAATTACTATTGTAGATATAGACTGTGAATCTGGCAATAGGACAAAGGATGTATTTGAAAATACAATAGACTTACTTTTAGGATAATTTAATAATTAAGGAGATGTGTAGGATGACACAGGACTGCGATAATAATTGCTCAACATGTAGTGTGGAGTGTGATGATAGAAAAGAGGAAGTAGATTTCTCTGCAAAAGCTCATAAACTTTCTAGTGTGAAAAAAATCATAGGTGTAGTAAGTGGAAAGGGTGGAGTAGGCAAATCCCTAATAACCTCCCTATTAGCTGTTACAATGAATAGAAAAGGGTACAGTTGTGCCATATTAGATGCAGATATTACTGGGCCTTCAATACCGAAGAGTTTTGGCATAAAAGGGAAAGCAAAAGGCAATAAATTAGGTTTGCTTCCTAGTAGAAGTGAAACTGGTATTGATATAATGTCAATTAATCTACTTCTTAAAAATGATACTGACCCAGTAGTATGGAGGGGTCCTATTATTGCAGCTACTGTCAAGCAATTTTGGACTGATGTAATATGGGAAAACATTGATTATATGTTTATAGACTTACCACCTGGAACTGGTGATGTTCCACTTACCGTATTCCAATCCTTGCCAGTAGATGGAATAGTTATAGTAACTTCACCCCAAGAACTTGTTTCCATGATAGTATCTAAGGCTGTTAATATGGCAAAGATGATGAATGTACCCATCTTAGGAATAGTGGAAAATATGTCTTATTTTAAATGTCCTGATTGTGACAAGGAATATAATGTGTTCGGAAATAGTAATATTGAAGAAGTTGCTAAGGAACATGGCATAGAAGTATACGATAGAATACCTATTGATCCTAAAATAGCTGAAGCTTGTGACATGGGTAAGGTTGAATTCTTAGATGGAAATTTCCTTCCTAATATAGGAAATGAATTAGAAAAAATTGGAATGGGGGAATAATAATGAAAATAGCAGTAGCAAGTGATAAAAAAATTGTAAGCCAACACTTTGGCTTTTGTGAAGACTTCCAAGTGTTTCACACAGAAAAAGGTAAAATAGTAAAAGAAGAATCTTTAGCAAATCCTGGACATAAACCTGGATTCTTACCAAACTACCTACATGAAAATGGAGTAAATGTAATTATATCAGGTGGTATGGGTGGTGCTGCAGTTACTATATTTAATGAACATAATATTGAAGTTATAGTAGGGGCAGAGGGTCCTGCCAAGGAAGCAGCTGAAGCATATTTAAAAGGAGATTTGGAATCAACTGGTTCTGTATGTCATGACCACGACCACCACTAAAAATAAAATTACAAACTAAAGGGATGGACATATTATATATAATATGTCCATCCCTTTATAATTAATTGTAGTAGATAGCCCTAGTGTTTGCTGTTTACTATAATATTAGGCATGGTATAATAGCTGGTTAGGCCTGATATTATACTTTCCTTGCCTGCTCTTGTGTAAATTCCTGCAAATTTTTCATTGTAGATAAATAAACCTACAACACTTCCAAATTCTTCTATATTCATATTTCCATCTTTAAATACTATATGTTCTCTCTTAAAGGGAGTAAAAAACTCTTGATATAGGTAATCAGTATCCCAAGATTCTTTTAATCTATCTTCCCATTGACTCTGACTTAAATCTCTTCCTGCATATACTCCTTGGGAAGCATTTAAATCTAAGGGTTTCATTATATATCTGTCCTTGTTGTTTAATACCATTTCATATACTTCATTATTGTCTCTAAATAATCCAGTTTCAGGAATGTGGTTTTTTACGAATTCTCCCTCTTCTTCAGATAAAAATTCTAAGGTGTCCTCGTCATGTAGTATCTTAAATATTATCTTATTATGCATTATTTGAGACTTTATTGAACCTACTGAGCAAAATACTCCATCTTTATAAGCCTCTATAAAATCTTTTATTTCATCTGCTTTTTCTATTAATTCAAAGGTAACTATTCTTCTATATACTAAATCTATCTTATAATCATGAGCATATAGGCCACCATCCCTATATTTCAAATTTCTAGGATCAACTATTATTGTATTGTATCCTTTTTTCTCAAAGGCTTCCTTAAATACCTTAAATTCTTCAGAAGTACCACTTTCTATAAAATCCACAATTCCTATATTAGGGTTTTCTATTTTCCTATTATATCCTTTAAATATCTCTATAATATCATCTACCCATTTATCTATTAACTCTAAGTTATAAAAATCATATTTGTGGCTTAAATCTTCTATAGACTTTGATTGAAGCATTATATTTGCTATGGCATTGTCTTCGTTCATAGCAGAAGATCCATCTGTATTGAGCTCACAAAACTTAAAGTTGTCCTTATCCTTATAAAATATATCAAATCTACCTATAGGCACATTTATATCATAAGCATTGTCAATTAGGATTAAATCCTCTAATAATTTAGGATATTGAAATTTTCTTCTAAAGTCCTCCGATTCTATATACCTTTTAGTAACTTTATTAGTTATGGATATTAAAGTATCTCCTATTTTATTGAAATTATCTATATCTTTTTGGGTAAAAAACATTGGATGATATAAAAATGGTACTGGCTTATCCTTGTATATTGCAGTGGAATTAGCTACCATTTCCTTCATTTTGCCATAATCATCATAATATGACCTAGGCTTGCTTTTTACTAAATCTATATACTCCCTATTTATATCTTGCCAATCCATCTAAAATACCTCCCCCATGTCATTTAATACACACCATTTCAAGGCCTCTTTCTTGCCAAATTCTAACCTAGCCCTTGTTAATTCGTAAGGATTCTTTTCTTGTCCTACCATGATTTCTAAAGGTAAAATAAATTTCATTTCATTTTCATCTAATTTATCCTTAGCCAAATTAATTAATAAGTTTCCCCATTCTACAATATCCATATCTATTAATTTAGTCTTCAAACCCTTTTCTATTATCCCATACTTTGCCTTTGTTATGTCTTCTATAGTTAAATCTTTCAACTTATTATATAGAAAGTCTAAATTTTCCTCACTATAGAATATCCCCTTTATTAAGGCAACTACTCCCATGCTTAATATAGGTGGAATTGAATCCATTTGCCTTATTTCTATAAAGCCCTTAGTTCTCACGTCGGGAAAAAACATAGTCAATAAGTGCTCTAATTCATCCTCGGTATAATTATCTGGATCTAAAATTTCTTTAACCTTCTTTTCCCCCGTAGCTATGGTTTGACCATCCCTCATGGTAAATATAGGAGGCCTATTTAATATATATTCTCCGTAGCTTTCATAATTAAAATCATCCCTTAATGCATTTTCAACTGTCCCAGCCCTATTATCATCACAGTTATTCCATATATTAGTCCTTAGGTTGTGATAACCCCATTCTTCTCCTTCAAAATAATAGGCATTATCAAATAATCCATATAAAATAGGGGATAGTGCATTTGCTACTCTAAATTTTTTTATATAATCTTCCTCAGAACTGTAGTCTATGGATACTTGAAGAGCCGCTGTCCCCTTCATCATATTATGTGCATTTCTTCCCTTGTCTTTAAAATAATCAAACATTATATTATATCTGTCTTTAGGTAAAAGCTTAATCTCATCTATCTTAGTTTCTGGATGGTAACCTGTTGTAATAATTAGTTGATTGTTTTTTTCAAGTATAGGAGTTATTTCATCTAAAAATTCCTTATACTCTTTGTAGATATATTCCATGCTAATTCCAGCATTAATACTTAGCTCCAATTGACTTCCAGGTTCTAGACTTATGGTTCTATTTTCTTTTTTAAGACCTAAAAGATATTCCCCACCCTCATAACTTCCTACCCAACCTGTTTTTTCCAGTTCCTTTAGCAATTCCTCTACACCATTTTCCCCATAATAGGATACAGTCTTAAAAGTGTCCCTATCTATAATAAAGTGCTCAAATTCAACGCCTATTTTAAAATCTTCTATTTTCTTTTCCCTATGCTTAAAATAATTTACAATCTCCCCTAATTGCTTGTTGTAATCCATATATTTTCACTCCTCTGATTTGATATACTTATGTAGGCCTGCTTCTGTAAGTATAGATATTGTTACCCATATATCTCTATCTTAATTATTAATCTAATTATTATTGTATGAATATAAGAGATAAAAAAGAGCCAACTATGTCAGCTCAAAATTAATAATTATAAAATTTTTATCATATCTTTTACAGAATTAAATATATAGCCTGCCTTAATCTTGCTATTTTTATAATCTTCTTCCTTGCTTTCACCAGAATAAACTAAAACAGAATCTATACCAGCATTTTCACCCATCTTTATGTCAGTATATATCCTATCCCCAACCATAATCATATCTTTCTTTTTTAAGGTGTACTTTGAAATTAAACTATCTATTATCTCACTATTAGGTTTGCCTATTACTTTTGGTTTTTTACCAGTAGAAGCTTCTATCAATGCGGCCATAGCTCCTGCATCCGGCATAAATTTCCCATTAGGTAAGGGACAATTGAAATCTGGATGAGTAGCTATATAGTCTACCCCTTCAGATATATATTCACAAGCTCCCCATATTTTTTCATAGGTTAGGCTAGTATCAAATCCTAATACAACATAATCAATATTCTTATGCCTTTCTCTTTCAAGAATAAAGCCCTCCCTTTGAAATTCTTCTTCTAGGGATTTTGTACCTAGTAAATAAATTCTAGCTCCTGGCCTTTGCCTTTTTAGATACATGGTAGTGGCTTCCCCAGAGGTAAATACTTCTTCTTCTAAGGCTTTTATACCTAAATTATTCAATTTTTCCACATAAACTTCTTTATTCTTAGATGAATTGTTTGTTAGGAAAATATATCTTTTCCCCTGATTCCTTAAGGCTTGCAAAAATTCCTGTGCACCATCTATTAGTTTGTCACCAAGATAAATGGTCCCATCCATATCTAATAAAAATACAGTCTTTTCCTTTAGGCTTTCCAAAGATATCCTCCTTATGGTGTTGAAATTTTATTTAATATAATCTAGAATCCATAATATTACTAATAATTCACTAAAATACTATCATTTAAACTTTTTTCTGTCAATAAAACTGCCAACTAGGTAAATCAATCAAGACACTTTTTTAAACATTTAATAAAAAGCTCATATAAGTCTATGACCCCTTAAATTTGCATATTATAGCTAATGTAATCCTAATTCATATTATTTGCTTAGATGTTTTTTAGATGCTATAATTAGGATAAATATGCAAAGGGAGGAATATAAATGAAACTAAATTACAAACGGACTTTTTTTATTGGACTAGCCTTTATGTCCATATCTGCCTTTTGGCAAATGTACGATAATATTATACCTTTAATCTTACAAAACACCTTTGGACTTGGTGAAACCGCAACTGGTAGCATAATGGCTATTGATAATGTTTTAGCCCTATTTTTATTACCCTTATTTGGTAGTTTTTCAGATAAAACGAATACCCGCCTGGGTAAACGTACTCCTTACATAGTAGGCGGTACTATTACAGCAGTTATATTTATGATGCTTATTCCTTATTCTAATAAAATTGTAAGCTTTCCACTGTTTTTCATATCATTAGCTATTGTACTATTAGCAATGGGAACATATCGTTCTCCTGCAGTTGCACTAATGCCTGATTTAACTCCAAAACCTTTAAGAAGTAAAGCGAATTCAATTATAAATTTAATGGGAGCAGTTGGTGGAATATTTACACTTATAGTTATCTCACTATTTCTTCCCAAGGGACCTAATCCTGATTATTCTATTGTATTTATAGCTGTTGCTGGTTTAATGGTAGTTGCCATAATCATGCTATTGTTAACTATTAAAGAAAAGAAACTAGCTGAAGAAGTTTTAGAATTAAATCATGAAGTTCCAGATCAAACAAATACTACAGATACTCTTGGAAAAAAGGAAATGCCCAAAGAGGTAAAAAGAAGTTTAACTTTTCTATTTGCATCTATATTTTTATGGTTTACTGCATACAATGCTGTTACTACTGCATTTTCTAGATATGCTATTAAAGTATGGGGAATGGAAGGTGGGAGTTTTGCCAATGCCCTTATCGTAGCAATGGGTGCAGCTATTATAGCCTTTATCCCAATAGGGATAATTTCTAGTCATGTAGGTAGAAAGAAAACAATTATGTCTGGGATTATAATGATGTCAATAGCTTATTTTACTGGATTTTTATTTACTTCATACACACCTCTTATAAATGTAGTTTTTGCCTTTACTGGTGTAGGTTGGGCAGCCATAGGGGTAAACTCTTATCCTATGGTAGTTGAAATGGCCAGTAGTGCAGACACAGGTAAATATACAGGCTTATATTACATATTTTCTATGTCAGCTCAAATCATGACTCCTATATTATCAGGATTTTTACTAGAAAATGTGTCCTATAGAACCCTATTCCCTTATGCCGTTGTATTTTCTTTAGCCTCCTTATGTACAATGGTGTTTGTAAAACATGGTGATTCAAAGCCACCTAAGAAAAAAGACGCTTTAGATAACTTTGATTTTGAAGATTAATTCAATATTTTTAAGGAAGAAGGGAAATATTAATGCTTATATATATATTAATAATAATACTGCTAATAATGGCATTATATCTTATAGCAATTATGCCAAAGCTAAGTAATACTGCTAATTTTACTCCTTTTAAAGGCAGGCATTATGCCCATAGGGGATTACATGGAGATAAAAATATATGTCCTGAAAATTCTATGGCTGCATTTAAATTAGCCATAGACAATAATTATGGAATTGAGCTTGATATACAGCTAACAAAGGATAATATTCCAGTAGTATTTCATGACTCTACTTTAAAAAGAGTATGTGGTATTGATAAAAACATAAAAGATTATAACTATGAAGATTTAAATCATATTACCTTATATGATTCTGAGGAAACAATACCTCATCTTAATGACTTCCTAAATTTAGTAGATGGAAAGGTACCCTTAATAGTTGAATTAAAGGGAGAGTCCTCAGATGCTAGTATTGCTAGTATTGTAGCTTCCTATTTGGATAAATATAAGGGGGTATATTGTATTGAGTCTTTTAACCCTTTTATAATTCTTTGGTATAAAAAAAATAGACCTCATGTTATTAGGGGACAGCTTACTATTAAGTTTAATGAAAGAGGAAGACCCTTTAAGGAAAAGGCTCGCGATTTTATCTTGGAAAACTTATTGTTAAACTTTTTAACTAAGCCAGATTTTATAGCATATAACCACTTGGATCCAGATGGGCTTTCCTTTAGACTTTGTAAAAGATTATATAAAACTTTTACAGTAGCCTATACTATTCAATCTAATGACAAGCTTAGGTCTAATATAAATAGATTTGATCTCTTTATATTTGATAAATTTATACCTGAAATATAGTTACAAAAACTAAAAAATGTGTTGTTCCATAACTAGAAAACAAGTTGCGGAACAACACATTTTTATTTTATCTTAATATTCATATATGCAGGGGGCATATATTTACTTTATTAACCATATTAACTTTCTAGCCTTGCTTTAACTTTGCTTGAGCTGCTGCAAGTCTAGCTATTGGAACCCTAAATGGTGAACAGGAAACATAATCAAGTCCTAGTTGGTAGCAAAATTCTACTGAATTTGGCTCTCCACCATGTTCTCCACATATACCTAGCGCTATATCTGGCCTTGCTGATTTTCCCAGGTCTATGGCGATCTTCATTAATTTACCTACACCTTTTCTATCTATTACTTCAAAAGGATCATTTGATAATATATCTTTACTTACATATTCATCTAAAAATTTACCTGCATCATCTCTAGAAAAGCCAAAACCCATTTGGGTTAAATCATTTGTACCAAAGCTAAAGAATTCTGCCTCTGAAGCTATTTCATCTGCAGTAATTGCAGCCCTGGGTACTTCTAGCATTGTTCCTAGCATATAGTTTACCTTGTTATTTCTTTCTTTGAATACCATTTGTATTTCTTCTAAAACCTCACTCTTAACATACTTTAATTCCTCAATATGGCCTATTAGTGGAATCATTATCTCAGGTGTAAATCCTTCATAGCCTTTTTCCTTTATATCTATGGCAGCTTCTATAATAGCTCTTACTTGCATCCTATATATCTCAGGATAGGTAACAGCCAACCTACAACCCCTATGTCCTAACATAGGATTAAGTTCACCTAAACTCTCTATTCTATCTATTAAATTTTCAGCATCTATATTCATAGATTTTGCTAGGTCTAAGATATCTTCTTTTCTAGTTGGTAAAAACTCATGTAGTGGTGGATCTAAAAGTCTTACTGTAACTGGTTTATCTCCCATTACTTCATATATTTCATAGAAATCTTGTCTTTGTAAAGGCAGCAATTCATCTAAGGCGGCTTTTCTTTCTTCCACTGTGTTAGATAAGATCATTTTTCTTACAGATGATATTCTAGCCTGGTCAAAAAACATATGCTCAGTCCTACAAAGTCCAATTCCCTCAGCACCAAATTGTAATGCTTGTTCAGCATCCTGTGGGGTGTCTGCATTAGTCCTAACACCCATTGTTCTAATATTATCTACCCAATCCATAAAGACTTCAAAATTACCGCTAAATTTTGGCTGTACCTTGTCTATAACTCCACTATATACAAGTCCTGTAGATCCATCTAATGAAATATAATCTCCTTCTTTAAGTGTTAATCCTTTTACCCTAACTTCTTTTTTTACTTCATCCACTCTAATTTCACTACATCCTGCTACGCAGCACTTACCCATTCCCCTTGCAACTACAGCTGCATGTGAGGTCATACCCCCACGTGAAGTAAGGATGCCTTCTGCGGATACCATTCCAGCAATATCTTCTGGAGAAGTTTCTTGCCTTACCAATATGGATATTTCTCCATTAGCCTTTGCATCTACAACATCTTGCGCATTAAAATATATCTTACCAGAAGCTGCACCTGGGGACGCTGCTAAACCTTTAGCTAAGACCTTTCCTTCTTTTATTGCTTTTTCATCAAAAGTTGGATGAAGTAATTGATTTAATTGATTTGGCTCTATCCTAAGTATTGCTTCTTCTTTACTTATTACTCCCTCTTCTACTAAATCAACAGCTATAGTTATGGCTGCTTGGGCAGTTCTTTTTCCACCCCTGGTTTGAAGTATATATAATTTACCTTTTTCTATAGTAAATTCAATATCCTGCATATCCTTATAATGTTCTTCTAATTTATGTGTTATTTCAACAAATTCATCAAATGCATGAGGCATAGTATCCCTTAAATGTGATATTTCCTCTGGAGTTCTAATTCCTGCAACTACATCTTCTCCCTGAGCGTCCATTAAGTATTCCCCAAAAAGTTTATTTTCCCCTGTAGCAGGATTTCTTGTAAAGGCAACTCCTGTTCCAGAACCTTCACCCATATTGCCAAATACCATTGACTGAACATTTACTGCTGTTCCTAAATCGTCAGCTATACTGTTAAGTTTTCTATATATTCTAGCTCGAGGATTGTTCCAAGATTTAAATACTGCCTCTATGGAAAGTTCAAGTTGCCTTACTGGGTCTTGTGGAAATTCTTCTCCCATTTCTTCAAAATATACTTTCTTAAATTTTTCTACTAAAAGCTTTAAATCTTCACCATTTAAATCAGTATCTAATTCTACTCCTTTTTCTTCCTTCATAGTATCCAGTAAGGAATCAAATCTAACCTTTGGTATTTCCATTGCTACATCAGAAAACATTTGAATAAATCTTCTATAACTATCATA
>CAZWTU010000050.1:4624-10876 GCA_964637035.1 uncultured Tissierellaceae bacterium | reverse complement strand
TTAGAGCCTTTTATAATTTCATTTTGAAAGCTTAGTTTTATATTCAATAGGTATTCTAATTGTTCTTTATCTAGTATTACCATATAGGGAACAGCTTCTATGCCTCTTTTTAATTCTAAAGATTTAGCATTTAAAATAAATCTCTTATCCTTGTTTTTAGCTATATTTATTAAATCATAGTATATATCTTCTGGGACACCAGGTCCTAATACATGACTTAATCCATATATTATATTAGATTTCCCTAGTAGTCCAGAATATAATTCATAAAACTTTAGTATCTCTTCCCTTGTAATTCTAGGGCTTTGTTCATATATGTTAATATAGTTTCTTGTATCGTCTAGCATAATTTTTGCTCTAGTCTCTTCTTTTATACTTACAAAATCGTGGGGTATATTTAATTCTAATAATCTCTGATGATAATATTCTCCATTTAAACCACCTAAAAAACCTGTTAAAAATGATTTCTCATTAAATAGATTTAGAATATGAGAAGAAACCCTAGTCTTGGTCCCTGGATTATATTCTGTATCTTTAATACTAATATCCTCATTAATATTAATCCTATCCACACTATATCTTTTTTCTATATATGGATTTAAATCTATAGCTAAAAACATGATGCACCCCCTCTTACATATATTCTATTACATATGTCTCTATTTTTTCAAGTTATAATTACTTATACCCATATATTAATACTTTATTGTATGAAATACTACAAATTTCATAAAGAATATGGTTTACATGTATTCTTTATAGTCTAAAAGCCATACTATATTTAAATAGAATATGGGAGGTATGATTTATGAGAATTCCCAAGCATATAGGTATTATACCAGATGGTAATAGGCGTTGGGCTGTTGAAAAAGGTATGACTAAAGAAAAAGGATATAATGAGGGGTTATATCCAGGTTTAGAGGTCTTTAAACTTTGCCAAGAAATAGGTATAAAGGAAATTACCTATTATGGTTTTACCGTGGACAATACTAAAAGACCTAAGTTTCAAAGGTTAGCTTTTACTGAGGCTTGTACTGATGCTGTAAAACTTTTAGCCAAGGAAAATGCTGATTTATTAGTACTAGGTAATACTAACTCAGAAATGTTTCCCAAGGAATTGATGCCCTTTGCTATTAAGAGGCAACGATTTGGCAAGGGTGGTATGAAAGTTAATTTTTTAGTCAACTATGGGTGGCAGTGGGATTTAAAAAAGTATTACCTAGGAGAAGATAGTAATCCAAATCCCTTAAGTAATATTATGTCTCAAGATATTTCTAGAATTGACATGATTATTAGATGGGGAGGGCGTAGAAGACTTAGTGGTTTTTTACCTTTACAATCTGTTTACTCGGATTTTTATATTATTGAAGACCTTTGGCCAGAATTTAAGCCTGAGCATTTTCATAATGCTATTGAATGGTATAGCACCCAGGATATAACCCTAGGTGGTTAGTATGTGATTTAAATTGTGATATTGGGTATAAAATGATAGAATGTATTAAACTATTATTTTAGGGAGGGAAGTTTAATGAAAGATTATGGGGTGTTTGATATATTAGGACCTGTTATGGTTGGTCCTTCAAGTTCACATACAGCCGGTGCGGCTAGGTTAGGCAAGGTGGCACAGGAAATAGTTGATAGTGGTTTTGATAAAGTAGTCTTTTACTTACATGGATCCTTTGGTAAAACCTTCCAAGGTCATGGTACGGACAAGGCTCTAGTAGCAGGTATCCTAGGAATGGATCCTTCCGATGAAAAACTTAAAGATTCCTTTGAAATTGCAGAATCAAAGGATATTAAATTTGAATTTATAGAAAAAGACTTGGGATATTATCATCCTAATACAGTTAAAATAGTTTTTAAATATAAAGATAGTGAAGATGCTTATATTATAGGCTCTTCTATTGGAGGAGGTAGTATTCTAATTACAGATATTAATGGAAATAAAGTAGAATTTAGTGGGGATTATCCAACTTTAGTTATAAAATATGCTGATCAAAAAGGTGTTATTTCTAACATAAGCTCTATTTTATCTTCTAACGAAATAAATATTGCAACTATGAAAGTGACAAGAGAAGATAATATAGCTACTATGGTAGTAGAAACGGATACTAATCTAAATGATTCAATTATTGAAAAAATAAATAAATTAAACCAAATATTATATATTAAGGGAATAAACCCTATTGAGAGGTGATATTTTTGTTCAACAAAGCAAAGGAATTACTTGAATTATGTACAGAAAACAATAAGACAATATCTGAAATAGTAATTGAAAAAGAAATGAAAAGCAAAGATATATCCTACGAAAAACTAATGGAGAAAATGAATGAAACTTTATCCGTAATGAAGGATTCAGCTACATTAGCTTTAAATAAAAGTGTAATGTCTATTAGTGGACTGACAGGTGGAGACTCACAAAGAGTAGAAAACTATAAAAACAGTGGTAAATCCTTGACGGGGGATCTTATAATTTCTGCCATGGCTAAGGCCCTGTCTACATCAGAAGTAAATGCCTCCATGGGTAGAATAGTTGCCGCCCCAACTGCAGGGGCATCTGGTATTGTGCCAGCTGCCTTATTATCTGCTCAGGAAAAATTAAATCTATCTGATGAGGATACTATTCTTGGACTCTTTGCAGCAGCGGGAATTGGAGAAATAGTAGCTAAAAATGCAACTATTTCCGGTGCCGAAGGAGGTTGTCAGGCTGAGTGTGGCGTTGCAGCAGCTATGGCAGCAGGTGCCATTGTAGAAATGGCAGGTGGAAGTCCAGAAGAAGTTTTTCATGCAGCTTCCTTTTCCATTGTTAATGTAATGGGATTGGTTTGCGATCCTATTGGAGGTTTAGTAGAATATCCCTGTGCCCTAAGGAATGCTTCTGGTGTAATAAATGCTATGATTTCTGCAGACTTAGCCTTAGCAGGTGTAAAGTCCTTGGTACCCTTTGACGAAGTTGTAGATGCAATGTATAAGGTAGGTAAAATGCTCCCAGATGCCTTAAAGGAAACTGCCCTTGGGGGAGTTGCAACTACTCCTACTGGTGAGGCTCTTAGAAGGAGGATAAAAAATAATGGATAAAATATTTCATGACATCCTAAGTAATGAATTAAATAAGGATTACTTGTCAAAACATAAGGATCTTCTTAAAGGGTATACTAATAATAAAGAGTTTCGAAACCTTGTAAGTATGCATATAAAAGACAGGAATTTCTCTGTCTTTTCTTTATTAGATTTATTTATTGAGGTCTTCAATAAATATGGAAAATTATCAAAGGATGAATGGCTTAAGTCCATATATAATTGGTCAGTAAATCAATCTTTTCCATATAAGTATAATGACAATGTTTCAAAGGATTTATCTGCCTTGTATAAGTTTTTTATGAATTTATTGTCTGAATTATTGCATGAATTACCTGAATTTAATAAAAGTAATTTCCTAAAGGAATATCCTATTTCCTTTTTAACCTTAGATGAGGAAGCCCTTCTAGTGTCAGATCATGAATATTTTACTTTTAAATCTAATTTCCAAGAGTCATATATATATGAAATAATGTGCTTAGATATGATTATTACTGGTCACAATACATTGGAACATGTAATAGGCGTAAATTATCTTAGCATGTATATTGGAAGGCAATTAAAAAAACTGGGATTTCCCATTGATTTAGCTATACTTGTAGGTGCTAGCCTAGGCCATGATATAGGCAAGTATGGAGTTCTAGATGTGGACAAGGATAAGGTTCCTTATTATCATTATTATTATACGGAAGAATGGTTTAAAAAATTTAATATGCCTAAAACAGGACATATAGCAACTAATCACTCTACCTGGGACTTAGAATTAGAAGCACTTCCCCTTGAATCTTTGCTACTTATATATTCTGACTTTAGAGTTAAAAATAATGTAATGAATAATAAATACTATATGAATATCTTTTCTCTTGAGGAATCTTTTCATATTATTCTGGATAAATTAGACAATGTTGATGATGCTAAAGAAAAAAGATATAAAAAGGTATATAAAAGATTAAAAGATTTTGAAGACTATATGCTTTCCCTAGGTGTGGATACTACATTGACATCTAATATGGTAATCTTGCCCACCAAGCCTTTTGAATTAATGTTTGAGAACGAAATTATCGACAATGTAAAATACATGTCCATAGAACATAATATTAATTTAATGACCAAACTAATGGATAATGTGTCTTTTAATACAATATTAGAAAACGCTAGAGGAGAAAGTAACTGGAGAAAACTTAGACTTTACTTACAAATCTTGAAGGATTATTCTACTCATTTGACACAAAAACAAAAAACTACTACTTTACATTTTCTTTCTGATTTACTTGTCCATACTGGTGAAGATATAAGAAAGGAAGCTTCTGAACTTATAGGTAGATTGATTGCCCTCTATGATGAGGAATATAGAAAGGAATTACCCCCTTCTATAAATTTTAATGAGCCTAAACTATCTTCTGTAGATCTTCTAGATAGATTTCTGGAATTTTTATTGTTTCCAGATTATAAAATAACTGATTTTCAAGGAGAATGGCTTTATAATTTAAAAAATATAATAAAATCTTTGTTTACAGTATCCAATGTATTACATCATAGGAAGTACTTTGATGTACTTAATAAGTACTACATGAAGCAAGATGACTTATCTCATATAAGTAGGTTTTATTTATCACAGACAATTAACTTTATACCTTTAAATAGCTTAGATGAAAAAAGGCTAATAAGCTTATATTCCTATACCATAAGCCAATTAGATTCAGATGATATTGAAGTTAGGCTTAGTACTTTAAATAATATATATGAAATGCTGAATAAATCAAATAGTGTGGTCTTTCTTGCTTCTATTCGCAACTGGTTAGTCGCAAATTTAGGCAAATCTTCTACTCCGGCTGAAAATTACCTAAAGCATATAATTGGTGATAGGATAAATATATCCAATAATTATCAAGCTGTCTTAGACAAGAATTATTATGAAGTTGAAAATGAAACTCCAGATATATTTCTGGAAAACTTAAAAACTGCAACTGAATGGATTAAAAAGAAAGTAAATATAGATATATTATATGATCAAGTAGTAAAAGATCCATCTACTAAGGGACTCCATACTGCAATGCATTTATGTAATATTCTAAAGGTTAGTGCTATAGAGGTAGTTAGGAATTATAGTGGAAAAACTCTTTTAAATATATTTCATTTTCTTTCATTAGAAGAACGTAATGATGTTGCAATTGAATTGATTCGAGCTTTACAAATGGAAAGCTATCAATTTACTAAATTTATACCCTATTATTTAGGTCCCTTACTCTTATATCTACCTCCTACGGAACTAGACGAAATAATTGATGATTTCGAAAGTAGTATAAAAACATCAAGTACAAGGGTTGTTTTTTTATTGCTAAACACCATAGCCATATGTATAGAAAATTATAATTTTTATATTAAACGATTTGATGAAAATGAAGAAATCCACAATGAAAGATTAGATAGACTTATGGGACTCCTAGCTATTGCCATGTCTTCCTATGATATAGATGTAAAAAATGAAGCCTTAAGGGTTGTAAGCTCTAGCTTATTTAAATCAGAAATCTTAGATTTAAAAGACAAATACATCTTATTTGAAAAAATTGCAAAAAAATTACTTTGTTTCTTAGATTATAATAGGGACAATAAATTCTTATTCTTTAATAATGCATCATCTTTAAATTGTATATATAAATTTATTTCTGATTATGAATTTTATTATGGTGTTAAAAATATTAGTAAAAAGAGAAAAATAGCTTTTTTCCCTGGTAGTTTTGACCCCTTTTCCCTTAGTCATAAGGAAATAGCTACTGAAATAAGAAATCTTGGCTTTACGGTATATTTAGCAGTTGATGAGTTTTCATGGTCTAAAAGAACTGAACCTCATATCTTTAGAAGAAACATAATTAATATGAGTGTATCTAATGAAAAGGATATATATTTGTTTCCACAAAATATACCCATAAATATAAGTAATCAAAAGGATTTAAATACACTTAAATGTATATTTCCAAATGAAGATTTATTTATGGTAATGGGGTCAGATGTTTTAATCAATGCCTCTGCTTACCAGAAAGAAAGCCCTATATTAGATTTTCCTCATATTATTTTTGATAGGAAATCAAGTATCTCTAAGGACGATGATGAAGAAACCTTAGAATCCAGCTTAAGCAATATTAGGGCCCCTATAATTAAGTTATCTTTACCAGC
>CAZWTU010000050.1:0-4524 GCA_964637035.1 uncultured Tissierellaceae bacterium | reverse complement strand
CATTGAGTATTTATACAGTCTTAAGGATAAACGGAATTATAGGATTCTTTTGCTTAAGGATGCACAAACTCATAAGTATTTAGGATTTTCTAGTTTTTATTGGGTTAGGCAAAATTCTTTACATGAGGAATTCAAAAACCCTGATATAACAGAATATATAAGGAGATATATAAATGGCCGAATAATATTAATCTCTAGTATTTATGTGAAAAATAAGGATGAAGATCTTATTGAAATAATTTTGAATGAAGTTTTATCCTTATCTTTAACAAAGGATTACGATGTAGCAATTTTTAATAACCAACTAACTAGTGAGGATAATAAGAAGATTGAAAATCAACTCCTAATGCAAGGTTTTGTAAACACTGAATTAAAATATAATAAGAGTCCTCTTTTTTATGTGGACATGAGCAATCCTTGTACATTGAATTTAGACTTAGAAAATATGATTAAACCACCCTATAATCAAAGCGAAGAAATACTTAATACAATTAGAGATACTAGAAATAAACTAAAAAAGGTCATCTCTAATCTTTATCCTGGTGAATTGCTACTTACCTATAATAAAGATATGATGTATAGCAAGTTGATTCAAAAAATATGTGATGCAAATAATGTAAGCATTGACCAAGCTAAAGAAAGACAATTAGGAGATAATATGTGCGTCCCCTTTGGTTCCATATTAAACAGTAGTATTATTCCAAATACGGTAAGCAAAACCATGCATACTGAAAAAATCTTTCATTCTAATATTAAAGATTTTACTGTTGGATCTTATCCCTTTTATTTAAGCTTAAAGGAACAAGCTAAGGTCTTAAAAAGCTTTGATAGACCTGTTATATTGGTTGATGACCTCTTGCATAAGGGCTATAGAATTAACGTTGTTGAACCTATTTTAAAGGATACAGGCATCAACATAAAGAAAATCATAGTAGGTATACTCTCTGGTAGGGGAAAGGAAATGGGCACAGTGAAAAATGTAGATTTGGATTCTGCTTATTTCATTCCTAATCTAAAACTATGGTTCAATGAAAGTAGCCAATACCCATATATAGGTGGAGATATGGCGGGAAATGATCCTTTAAAAACAAACTCTATACCTAGTATAAATATGATACTTCCCTATGTGTCACCTAGTTTTATAAAGTATACAGAAAATATAGCTATATATAAACTATCAGAAACTTGCTTGCAAAATTCCATTGACATATTTACAGCCATTGAAAAATTATACCAGCAGATAAATGAAAAAAGTTTAACTATGGAGGGTCTAGGAGAAGTTTTAATTGCCCCAAGGCATCCAGATACAAATAAAATAAAGTTTATAAATAAAAACCTTAAGCCTTCTGATGCTTTGAAGATAGATTTAGAGTATCTTAAGCGGCTAGAAAATATAATAATAAGATAGAAAGAGGTCTTAAATATGTTTAAATTTTACAAATACAAGGATAAGTATTTATTCTCTTTGTATGATTACAATGATTTGCTTTTAACTACAGAAGATAAGGTGTCAGATTCTAAGGAAGTGATATACTTCTTAAATCAAATTAATCCTATTAATTCTAGGGCATCATTTACACTTTCCTCCCCTGAACACTTATATATTAATGAGGAAAATTTAAATCTATTGGAATTAGATTTGAATAATGATTATAGTAGTATTCCCCAATGGATATTAGACAAAATTAAGAGTAGAAAAATTAAATCAATTAATACAAATTATCCAAATTGGCAGGGAAATTTAATTGAATCAAGTCAGGGTAAAAAGAAAATAAATTTAATTGCACTTGGGGATGTTGGTAGTACTTTACTTATTGGCCTTAGGCTTTTAGGTGGAAATTCTATTGATGAAATAGGTATTTATGATAGAAATGAAAACAGGCTTAAAAGGTGGGACCATGAAATTAATCAAATTCGCATCCCCTTTGATGAATTATCTTTTCCTAAAGTTCTACCAATTGAAAAAGAAAACTTATTTGATTGTGACATTTTTGTTTTTTGTGCTTCTAAGGGTATTCCCCCTGTAGGTAGCCAAATTACAGATGTTAGGATGGCACAGTTTGACTCTAATTCTCAAGTCATTAGTGAATATGCAAAAATGGCAAGAGATAAAAATTTTAAGGGCATATTTGCAGTTGTATCTGATCCTGTTGACTTACTTTGCAAAGTTGCGTTTTTAGAAAGTAATAAGGATGAAAACTCCCAATTGGATTTCCAAGGCCTTAATAGCAACCAAATTATTGGATATGGTCTAGGTGTCATGAATGGTAGAGCTTGTTTTTATGCAGAGAAGTCTGAAGAAACCATGAGTTATTTACAAGAAGGTCGAGTTTTTGGCCCCCATGGACAAGGTTTGATTGTTGCCAATAGTATTGAAAATTATAATAAGAAATTATCCGATTATTTAACAGATAAAACTATAAATGCAAATAAAGAGGTTCGTGGTTTTGGATATAAGCCATTTATAGCTCCTGCCCTCTCATCTGGTGCTTTATCACTTATAGCAACAGCTAAAGGGGATTGGTTTTATGGTTCAACCTATATGGGGGGCGTATATATGGGTTCTAAATGCAGACTTTTAAGTACGGGACTTGAGGTTGAGCAAGTGGCTTTAGCTATAGATTTAAAATTGAAATTAGAAGAAACTTATAATAAGCTGGCAAAGATAATATGAAAGAATTAATAGTTATAATACCAGAAGAACCAAGTATATTATTAAAAAAAATGATTGAAAGAGTTATAGATAATAATTCTTTTACACCTATAGGTCCTAAGGATAATTTGCCCAGTTTAACCAATAAAAAAATATTATTTGCTGTTGAATTAAATGGGATAGGAACATCTAATAATCTAAACAATATATTTTTAGAATTATTTAATAGAGGAAAGGATTCCTTATTAGCTTCTGATGCTTGTGTATTAATCCATAGTGACTTTGAATTATTTACTAAAACTACAGCCCAATCTATTATATTTTTATGCAATTCATTGGGATGTAATTTTGTAGGCAGGCCCTTAGTAGAAGCTACTAAGAATCTAGATAACTTTATTCCCATGACTAAGGTCTACGACTTGTCCCTAGAGGAAATTTGTCTAGACCAATGCAAGAAGCTAGGACAAAGATTTTTGAATTTTTCTATAAATAATGAAAGTAAAAATAAAAAACTACTAGTTCTTCACTCAAGTAATAAAGAATATTCCAATACTCTAAACCTTTGGTATATGGTTAAATCTAATTTAAATAGTATTAATATTGAAGAAATCAATCTGGGTAATGGAAATATATCAGACTGTAAAGGCTGTCCATATACTACTTGCAAGCATTTCGGTATGCAAAGTAGATGTTTTTATGGTGGAATAATAGTAGAGGAAATTTATCCAGCGGTTATAAATGCAGATACTATACTCTTCATATGCCCTAATTATAATGACATGCTAATTGCAAATTTAGTGGCCACAATAAATAGACTTACTGCACTTTATAGAAAGACGAAATTCTATGATAAGAGTATTTTTTCTATAATAGTCTCAGGATACTCTGGTGGAGATGCCTTAGCCAAACAGTTAATTTCAAGCCTTAATATAAATAAAACTTTTAAATTGCCAGCTTACTTTTCACTTATGGCAACTGCAAATGATAGGGGGAGCATTTTTAGAGTTGAAAATATAGAGGAAAAGGCAAAGATTTTTTCTGACAATATAAAAAACAGTTTCAATATTTGAAGCTGTTTTCTCCCGTTCCAAAGTATTTTAGCATGAAATAAAATAAAAATAAACCCTCAATTTTTTAAAGGGTTTATTTTTTATATAACATTGTTACTAATATTATTTTTTAGATTTTATATATTCATCCATTGCTTTAGCTGCATCCTTACCAGCACCCATTGCAAGTATTACTGTAGCAGCTCCTGTCACAGCATCTCCACCAGCAAATACACCTTCTCTAGTAGTTCTACCGCCTTCATCTGCTATAATACATTTCCATTTATTAATATCAAGGCCTTCTGTAGTTGATGAAATCAGTGGATTAGGTGATGTACCTAGTGACATTATCACTGTATCTACATCAAATTCAAACTCTGATCCCTCTATTGGCATTGGTCTTCTTCTACCAGAAGCATCGGGTTCCCCTAATTCCATTCTAATACATTTCATTCCAGATACCCAGCCCTTTTCATCCCCAATAATCTCAATTGGATTTGTAAGAAGTTCAAATATGATTCCTTCTTCCATAGCATGGTGTACCTCTTCAACTCTTGCAGGTAATTCTTCCTCTGTTCTTCTATATACTATATATACTTCTGCTCCCAATCTCTTTGCAGTTCTAGCAGCATCCATAGCAACATTACCGCCACCTACTACTGCTACCTTGTCCCCAACCTTAATTGGAGTATCATATCCATCTTTAAATGCCTTCATTAAGTTATTTCTAGTTAAAAATTCATTTGCAGAAAATACTCCATTTAAATTTTCTCCTGGTATATTCATAAATTTAGGAAGTCCTGCTCCTGAACCAATAAATAC
>CAZWTU010000049.1:0-11264 GCA_964637035.1 uncultured Tissierellaceae bacterium | reverse complement strand
TCATCATTAAAGGCAAACAGTTCTTCAATAGAACCTCCACCTCTACCAGTAATTATAAGATCTATATCTACTCTACTATCTAAGTATCTTAGTCCCTCACATATGTTTTCAGGTGCCCTTTCCCCCTGGACTAAGGATGGGTAAACAATTACATTACAAATTGGACATCTTCTATTTATAATATTTATAATATCCCTAACAGCAGCCCCAGTAGATGATGTAACAACTCCTATATTCCTTGGCATAAAGGGAATAGGTTTTTTGTTTTCCTCTAAAAAAAGGCCTTCCTTGTCTAACTTCTTTTTTAATTTTTCAAACTCTTTATATAAGTCTCCTTGCCCACTTTCCTTTAAATGTCTTACATATAGTTGATATTCACCATCTTTTTCATAGAGTGAAATATAGCCTGTTCCAATAACTTTCATGCCTTCTTTAGGGGTAAAATCTAGCTTTAAGTTATCTCTTTTAAACATTACAGATTTTATTCTTCCCTTTTCATCTTTTAAATTAAAATACATATGTCCACTATAATGATGGTTGAAATTCGATATTTCTCCTTCAATGCTTATGTTAGAAAGAATCATATCTGTTAACAAAAGTCGTTTAATATAAGAATTAACCTCAGATACTTTTAAGGCCTTTACACTCATGTTTAACCCCCTATCTTATTTTTTATTACCTATTGACCTGACAAATCCGCCAAGCACGCCATTTACAAACTTAAATGAATCTTCAAGGCTATATTTTTTTACAATTTCTATAGCTTCATTTATAGCAACTTGGACAGGAATATCATCTCTATATAGTATTTCGTATATGGCTATTCTAAGAACCGCAAGGTCAATCTTAGCCAATCTAGTTATCTCCCATCCTTCGATGTGTTTTTCAATATGCCTATCAATATCTTCTAAATTATCACTTATTTTATTTATAGCATCTAGAATATACTTTTCTTCCGATTTGTCGAAATTAAAATTTATTAAGTATTTATCAAGAGCTTCCTGAGAAAACTCTTCATTTACTTCCATTTGGTAAAGCAATTTCATAGTTCCTTCCCTTGCTTTTTTTCTTCCCATGTTTTCCTCCTTAAATTTTACTAAATATTATTATAATTTACTAAGCTTGGAGGAAGTATTCCTCGTTTTTAATTTAAAATTACCCTCTGACTATCAGAGGGTAAATATGTGCTTTTATTCCACTTCCCCTTTATCCTTTTTAGGAAAGCTAACATCTTGAATATTTACGTTAACAGTTTTCACTTCTAAACCTGTCATGTTTTCAACAGTGTCTTTTACATTCTTTTGTACCTTAAGACCAATTTCAGAAATTTTAATTCCATATTCTACAGTTATAAAAATATCTATATTTGCTTCCTTTTCTTCAATATCTACTTTGACACCCTTAGATAAGTTTTTCATACCTAACATTTCACTGATGCCGCCGGCAATACCACTGCTCATACCAACAACACCATCAATTTCATTGGCAGCTACACCTGCTATAATGGAAATAACCTCATTAGAGATCTTTACATCCCCATGTTCTATACTTTTATTGTTAAAATTATCTTGCAAAATAAACACCTCCACTGAATATGTTCTTAGAGTTATTATATCAGAGGTATATAGGATTTACAACTTTTCTATTGCTTTTTCATTATTTTAATATTGCTAGTATCATAATTAGTTTCTGTATGAACGATTTCCAATATTTTAACCATATCTTGCTCTTTTAGGTCCTCAATGGAAACTACTACTTTTGCGTCTTCCTCAGTTAAAAACACCAAGGCATCTTGATATCCTTTTCCTTTTATCAACCCCTCCATTTGAAGTTCCTTTTCAGAAATATTTCCTAATTTAATAATTTCTCTTTGTGCTTCCTCCCTTACATTTTCATTGGTGTTAGTGTTATTGATTATTCCATCCAGTCTGTCCACTAAGTTTGCCCTTAATTTGTCCCTAGACAACCTATATTCTACAAAATAATTCTTAGAACTCATACTAGCTTCAGTATACATAGTTTCTAATGCCTCTTTATCCTCATCCTTTATTGAGTCTACAGTTAGCAGTTCTCCACTGTCACCAATATCAAAATCCATAGAACCCTCTATATTATTATTTTCTCCAGTAAGCTCATCCTTTCCAATATTTGACACTGCATTATTTGTATCTTCATTATATTTAGCCATCTGTTCTTTCTCATAATTCTTATATTCACTAGAAGTTTTCCTTTGAGATTGCTGAACTAATTGTTGATTTAAATATCCAGCAAAGACTAATAATACAACTAATATGGCTACAATAGCCGGTCTCTTAATTTTAAACATATTAATCCCCCTTACTTGAAAAAATTTGAACTTTATTGCCTTTTATACCTAAAACTGTTTTCACTGCCTCATAAAGTGATTCTTTTAATATGGGATCATCAGCACCCTCTGCCATTACAATAACACCCTGTACCTTTGGTTTTATTTCTTTTACAATTAATAAACCATCATTATTGCCATCTGTGACTACCTTAACTGTTAAATCTTCCCTCTCCATCTTTCTTGTTCCTCCCTCCGCATCCTCCTCTATAGTATTTTCAGAAACCTTAGTAGTATCATTAGCCGTAACTTTTTCCACAGTGCTTTCTAAGGTTATCATTACATCTACCCTGCCTACCCCCTTTAACTGACTTAAAATACTAGATAATTTTTCTTCTAAATAAAGGCTGTAATCTTCCTCTCCTATTGCCACATATTCTTTTTGTTTGTCATCTATAAGATATTTTGGCTTTTGATTTCCCTTGTCAACAAATTTATTGACTATAATTAAAAGTATGATAGCACCCAATAGTATTATGAATAAATTGTTAATAAACTTTTTATTATTAACTTTTTCAAAATATATCTTAACTTTGTTAAGAATTTCGTTCATCTTATTCACCTTTCTTTTCCATAATTTCTTCTATTATAATTTTCTTTAAATCTAAAGAAAAACTACTAGCTATTAATTTTCTAATTTCATTAATATCTTTAGACTCTTCTATAATTTCATGGGAATGATCTTTTTCTTCTATTCTATTTATCTCTACCTTAGGTACTTTTTCAACGGTAATACCCCCTTTGTTTTCCTGTATAGATTCAATATCCCCAGTTTGTTTTTCTATAAGAATTTTTATTGAATTTATTTCTTGATTATCCTCCTGTATTTGACCAACCTCTACATCAACACCTAATACTTTGTATTCCCAATTTTCTTCTACTAAATATATAACTTGATTTTCTAACTTAGCCTTAAATAATTTCTTTATTTGATCTTCCTGGTTATTAGAAAAATTGTTATCTAAATTGGTGTCTAATTCTTCACTCCTAGCGTAATTACCCATAATATTATCTATATTAAAATCATATTTCATTAGTCTTGCAAGAGGGCTAATTATAACTATAATAATTAACAACCCTATTATAAGGTCTATATATCTTTTCATATTTCCCTTAGGCATAATAAGCTCTGCAATAAAAACAATAATAAATAATACTACAATATCTTTTAACCAGGTACTTATAAAGTTAGCTACCCCATTAGTCCACCTACCTTAACATTAATAAATTATTTCCTGCTTCAACAATAATAGTGATAGTTATGAAAAACATTATGCCAGTAGATACTAAACTTACTAAAATAAGCAACAAAGATTTTGAAACCTGGTTAAAAAATTCTACTAAATTTTCAGAACCTATAGGTTGCAAAACTACACCAATTATTTTATAAACAAATAATAAAACACCTATTTTTATAATTGGTAGGATACATATAAATAATAAAATAAATAATCCTATAAAACCAAGGCCATTTTTCAAAATTGCTGAACATCCAACTACTGCATCCACTGCCTCAGATAAAAAACTTCCTACTATGGGAATAAACCTATCTACAGCAAACTTTGCCGTCCTAATAGTTAGACCATCTATCTTTGTCCCTAATCCATATATGGTTATTATTCCTACAAATAATGTAAAGGCACCTGTAATCATAAATCCTATAATTTGCCTGGCAAGGTCTGCTATCTTACTAAATTCAATTCTATTAGACACATTGCCAATAACACTTATAATAAAAGAGAAGTATATTAAAGGAAAAATTATAGTTTTTATTAGGACACCTACAAAGTTTACAGAGATTAATATCATAGGATGAAATAAAATTCTAGTATTTGGCCCAGAAACTGCAGTCAATAAGGTCAATAGTATAGGAAGAATAACTTGCATAAAATCAACCATCCTATAAATAGTTGTTCTTGCTAAGTCCATAATCAGAGAAAAATTACTTATAACCAATATTCCAATTAATGCATAAATAATATAATTAGCCAATTCAGAAATGGATTCATTTTCAAAGGTTGATTGTAAATTTGTTAAAATAGAAGATATTAAAGTTATAACAAGGATCTTAGATAATAAACTTAAACTTATTCTTAATTCATCAAAAAATATCATCAAAAAATACTTACCTACATCTTTTGATTTAAAAGATATATCACCCTTAATTAGCCCACTTAAGAAATCTTTAATTCTTATTTCAGGCAATAAGTCATTTTCACTATTTATATCTTTTAATATATTCTCTAGTTCCTGTGTGTTAAGTTTTTTTATTTGATCATCTATAATATTTAGGCTTTCACCTTCACCATAAGCTAGGTTTATATTGATATTCATTAAAAATATTATAATAATTAGTATAGTTGTAAAATTCCTTTTCATTTACTCACCTTCACGGAAGTATTTTTATAATTAATTCCATTAATGCTAAAAGAATAGGAATAGCAAGAACCATTATTATTACTTTTCCACCTAGTTCAATCTTCATTGCTATACTGTTTTCCCCTGCATCACGTGATATTTGTGCTCCAAACTCTACTAAATAGGCCATGCCAATTATCTTTAAAAGGGTTGTAAAGTAATCAAATTCTATATTTACCCTAGTGGCCAAGGTATTTAGGGTTTGTACAACATATGATAACTCTCCTAGTATCATTGTAAATATAACAATTCCAGTTACTAAACTAATATATAAAGAAAAGTCCTGCCTAGTAGTTTTCAATATAGTTGCAAGAAATGTGGCAACAAGTCCAATTCCAACTATTTTTAAAATATCCATTTATATCTCCCTCACTAAAATTTAAATAATACTTTAACATTATCAAACAACTTTGCCACTAAATTTATTACAATTCCAAGTACAATAACTACACCTATTAATGTAGTCAAAAAAGCATATTCTTCTTTACCAGATTTCTCTAATACTATATTTAATACAGCAACCAACATGCCTATACCAGCTATCTTAAAAATTAGATCTACTTCCATATTTCATCTCTCCTATAAAAGTATAATTATTATTCCAATTCCACCTATAACTCCTAAGCTTCTATATAGTTTTTCATTTTTATCCCTTTCAGATTTAGCCTCTAAGATGACCTCCTCTAATTGGACCAAGGTAAGTAGAAAGTTTTTTTCCTGGTCATCCCTATGGGAGCCTCCAATTACCCGGCCTAGATCCATGAGAATTTCTATTTCCTTTTTTTTGAAACAATATTTATTATATAAATCATCTTCAATAGATAAAAAACTACTATAAATTAAGGCTCTTTTATTTTTTACCAAATCTTTTCTAATATCTTTAAATATAGGGGCAATTTTTGGGTTGGATTTCTTACAAACATTTGCTAGTGCCTCAGGTAAAGGAGTTGCACCATATATAATTTCAGTTTCCAAAACCTTAATTGCCTGTTTTAAATAGATCAAATTTTCCAATCTAAAGCTATAAGCTTTCCCGTAAATATAACCTAAATAGGTAGATGAAAAAAATATAAATCCTGAAAATACTATTTTTATCAAAATCATGGCCATCACCCTTTCAAGAATAAATTCTTTTAAAACTAAGACCATCTACTATTTCTTTTATTGTCCCCACACCCCTAGACCTATCTAGTAATATTAATCTTTGAAAAATCTTTTCATCAAATAATTGCTTCATACTAGGTTTTACCATTATTTCATCTAAAGAACTACCATGTATAGTTGCTATAAGCTTTATACCAGCCCTTAAGGCCTCATGTATGGCTTCTATATCCCTTATGCTACCTATTTCATCTACACCTATAATATCTGGCGACATTGACCTTATAGCCATTATTATTCCATCAGATTTAAGACAACCATCTAAGACGTCAGTCCTAAGTCCAATATCATTTTGAGCCATACCTTGATACATACCTGCTATCTCAGATCTCTCATCAATAAGACTAATTTTAAATCCCCTTTTACCCTGAGAAAAATCTCCATTACTTAAATTTCTTATTATATCTCTTAAAAGCGTAGTTTTTCCACATTGGGGAGCAGAAACAATTAAAGTGTTATAAAAGCTTTCAGGGTCCTCAATTAAATAATCAATAATATGATTAGAGATTCCAATTTTCTCTCTAGCTATCCTTATGTTTAGTGAAGATATATTTTTTATGGTTTCAATACCTTTGCCCCCATAAATTACTTTTCCACCTATGCCAATTCTATGACCACCCCTTATGGTTATATATCCATTCCTAATTTCCTCAGTATAAGCATATATGGAATAATTACTTATTAATTGGAAGGTATCCTTTATATGGTCATCATTAACTATAAAGGGCTTATATGGTTCATCTCTTAATTTTCCATCTTTACAAACAAAATAATCTTTTCCCCTACTATAAATAGTAAGTGGTTTTCCATTCCTAATTCTTATTTCCTCTACTGTTTCTTTAAGAGTAATAGGAATATTTTTTAGTACTCGATTTAGGTCTTCACATAGATTTTCAGCTAATAAATCATAGACTTTTGTTTTATTAGACACAACATGTCCCTCCCTTATATAAATTCTATGAATTTTCTTATTTTATATTACAAAAAAATAAAAAAAGCTTAAGAATTAACTTCAAATAAAAGTTACTTCCTAAGCTTGTTTTTTTGTTTTATCTTTAGTTATTAAGTAAATGAAACTTCTACTCTTCATCTACCTCATCACAACTAACACAGCAATCTTCATCTTCACAAAAATCATCAAAATCAAAGTCGTCAAAGCTAAAATCGTCTTCATCATAGTATTCATCTGAATCAATACCATAAACATCTTCTTCTAAATCAGCTAAATCTTCATCCATAAAGTCTACATATTCTTCTAGTTCCATTTGATTTTCTATTGTTTCATCCAACACATCAGCAAATTCTTCTAATGCATCAACTATATGAAGTAGCAATTTGCCTTCCTTTGAACTTTCTTCAATTCCTAATCCTTCAGCTAATCCTTTTAAATAAGCTACTTTTTCTACTAAATAATTCATATTAACCCTCCTAAATTTATATTATATTACATTGTTACCTATTTTCTTGATAAATAGTCGCCTGTTCTAGTATCTATTTTAATTATATCACCCTGATTTACAAACAAAGGCACATTTAAGCTTTCACCAGTTTCTACAGTGGCAGGCTTAGTTGCCCCTTGGGCAGTGTCACCTCTTACACCTGGCTCCGTCTCTGTAACCTCCAACTCCACGAAATTTGGTGGAATTACTTCAAATGCTTTTCCTTGGTAAAATCTTATTGTAGCATTAGTATTTTCTTTTAAATACATGGCAGCATCTTCCATTGCAGACTTATCCACTGGCAATTGATCATAAGTTTCATTATCCATAAAATAATATAATGCTCCATCATTATATAAATACTGCATCTCTTTAGTCTCAATAATTGCCCTAGGAAATTTCTCACTAGGGTTAAAGGTCTCATCTTTAGTAGCTCCTGACATTACAGACCTAATCTTAGTCCTAACAAAAGCTGCACCTTTACCAGGTTTAACATGTTGAAAATCTATAATTTGATATACTTCTCCATCCTTTACAAATGTAATCCCTTTTCTAAAATCACCTGCTGATAGCATAAGTTTATCCCTCCTAGGTATACTTATTTTTTCAAAATCCTTTACAAGTATCCTTTTCTTATCAATTAATTATAACAGTCTATATAAATATACTCAAGGACTAATTTTACACATTTTAAAATAATTTATGTATTTATATTTATATCTTTTAAAATATAATCTATTACTAGTGCCTTGGGTTGTTTTTTACTATTTCAATCGCTTTAATTAGGGCTGTTGTCACATCTGTACTAAATTGATAGCCCATATTATTTACTTTGGAATATAAATATCCCTTTTCAGTAACCACGTAGTTTGGCTTTACATTGTTTAAAGCTATGGCCGCTATGTCATTTTTACATTTCTCACACTTGCATACATCATCCATTGAGCCTAGTATCTTATCAATTGCCATAAATACCTCATATTCCATCATATTCTTAAGCATTTTTATCAAATCCCCCCATTTTTTATTGATTTCAAGTCTAAATCTACAAAGCCTGGTAGAAAAGTTCCATATTTATAAATAGGAAAACGGTCATAGAGTAAATCGATTTCATCATTTACTTTAACAATATTTTCATTGTTATAAAGAATCATCATTCCCTTAACTATAGGTTTCGACTCACCATTAACCTTGACTTCCCCATCTTTTACTATTAATATACCGTTAAAAGTAAATTCTCCTGTAATCTCAAGGTCACCTTCAACGTAGATTATACCCGATAAACTTGTGGGTAAATCACTGCAATCTATATGAAACTTTGGTTTATTGTCATCAGAAGATTTGATAACTATATAGACTATAGCTTTGTTAAAACCGTCAACATCAGGATAGGTCATTGTTTCCCTAGAACAAGTTAGTTTATAATTGTTTTTATCACATTTATTCAAAGTAATTTCGGTATAATTAGAAACTTCTTTAGCATATGAACTTTCTGGATTATTAACATTTCCAATAGTAATATTTTCTTCTATGTTTATTAAGAGCTCTTCCAAGTTATCTTTATATTCATCTTCCATAATATCCATAGATAAGATAGGTTGATAAATTTCAAATAATTTATTTACTATAGTAGCTGAGGATTTCACACTTGTTTCTATCCCCTTATAATTAGATTTGCCAACAAGTAGCAATCTCTTTCTAGCCTCTTCTTCTGTAAAATACATCCTTACATAGGAACTACTGTCGTCGCCTTCCAAGTCCGACTTATCTATTATAACACTTTTAAGCTTAGTATCAAAAACATATCTCCAAAAAACATCAACAATAGCTGGATATAACTGATCCTTATAATACTTATCTTCATAAAGTGACATTAGTATCTTACTTTCAGCTAGGTAGTAGGATTGGATACCATCACACCTAGAACAACCTATCTCATGTTGCAAAGTATTTGACACAATCATATCTAAAATCATAAGCATAGATACACTCATTACAATTAGGGCAATAATTGTAACATAGCCTTTTCTCTTTTTCAAAGTTAACCTCCTGGTGTTAAATAATCTGTCTCACATCTAATATATATATCTGATTTCAAGTTTAAATTGCAATTGTTCTTAAAATCAAAATCTAAATTTATAATAGAATTTTCCCCATCAAATTTGCTATTATTAATATTGTCTACAAATTCACAAATCTCATTATACCCACTAAAATCATTAGCTTTGGGATAGGCTTCATATGTTGATTCACAAGCAAGTCTTACAAGCTTGTTACCAGTCATATGATAAGTTATATAATGATATTTATTATATGGATCTTTATCCCTCCTTATAACGAACCCTATATTGCTAGGGAATTTAATATTCATATTTTTAATTTTATCAGATGAAATAATTGTATCAGCAGATTTAACCTCCTGTTTTATATAATTAATAGCAAAATTTCCATTTAGCATTAAATCAGCTTTTTCTTCCGTTGAAGTACAAGACCTGTTAGAAAGATTTAGTATTGATAGAAGTGGCAAAATAATCAAAGAAGACAATGCCATTGCTAAAATTATTTCAATTAGGGTAAATCCTTTATTTGGAGTGTAAAAGCGCCTTGAATTTGACACTATTTCTACCACCTTCTTCAGCATAATCTACAGATACTATAATTTCCCATAAATCACTACATCTTTCTTTCTTGTCTATTAATATTCTATAATCTCCATATTCACCTTTGAAATCCAAACTAGCATTTGAAGTTTTTTCTAGTTTTAACAAATCAATTATTTCCTCAACTTCAGTATTAGAAATATAGATAGGAGTATTATTGCCATATTGAAATGCCTTAAGGTTTTCTACAACCATTTCTCCTACATATGATATTTCAGCCTTTTGAAAGTTTTTATTTGATAGATTAAGAGAAGAAGCAATGATTGGAAGTATTACAACAGAAATTAAACCCAATAAGCATAAACCCATCAAAACTCCTACTAATGTAAAACCCCTGTTTTTCATATATCTACCTTAGATTACTAATCATTATAAACATTCAATTTCCCAGTAACAGGTGATATTGTCAGCCTAGTAATCTTTCCCTTTTTGTTTTTTATCCGCATAGTTCCACTTTTATCTGGAGCACCAGTAGTTAAAAACCTAATGCTGTTATCAAAATTATTTTCTCCGTAAAATTCCCAATGGATAAATTTAACTGTTTTAACAATATTCCCACTACTAGTCTTAGAGTAACCTGTTTTAATGGTATAGCAGTTACTTTCCTTATTAATATGGAGTGAATAAATAGTGGCTTCCATTATGGCTTTATTTTTTGCAGAAATAATATCTCTTCTAAATGTTTTCAATTCATCTTTTTCTTGAAATCTCCCAATAATCCTTACACCAGGAACAGCTATTGTTAAAAGTATTGCAAGTAAGGCTATAACGACTATTAGTTCTAATAGGGTATAGCCTTGACATTTTTTTATGATTTTAATATTTCCATTCATTTAAACTATAAAGCATATATACAAACTCAGCCCGTGTAATTTTATTATACATGGAGTCTTTGCTCCTAGACCGTGTTGTTTTATTATATAACATTGAATTAGCAATATTGTTCCATGTTAAAGTCTTGTCTCCTAATAATCTTTTCATGTTTTCTTCAACTTCAATGTAGGATATTGGTTGATTCAGCTTAGATTTGTCAATGTTTTCAAAGTAATTTTCATTGCTATTGACTTCCTTACTATAAAGACTAGTAAGTAAAGCTATAAATTCTCCCTTTGTAAGATTTCTATTTGGCTTAAATGTATTATCAGAATATCCATTTAATATACCTCTTTTTATATAAGTCTGTATTTCATCCCTAGCCCAATGTGATCTGATATCATAAAA
>CAZWTU010000048.1:0-11953 GCA_964637035.1 uncultured Tissierellaceae bacterium | reverse complement strand
CCTTTATTTTCTGCATTTCTCTTTTGAGCTTATATATACCCATTTTATAATATATTATTTTAATATTGTATGGTTGGATAGAAATTGAATTTCTATTAGTTGGGTGGTGGAGTTAAACTAAAAATCCTTATATATAGTTTTTATAAAAACTATATATAAGGATTTCATTTTAAAAAAATTATGGAGGAAAATTGGATTAGATAATTAAATGAGTCAAATGTTAATTGGTTAACTCATTTAATTCTTTACTTAATTCTTCTAATTTTTTGAAGCTCCCAACTATATCATTTATTTTTATATTTTGTTCTTCTACACTTGCAGTTACTTCTTCAACGGAAGCAGAATTTTCTTCTGTGACACTAGATATTGAAGTCACTTCATCTACAATTTTTTTATAATTTTCTAGAATTGCATTAATCCTTTCATCCATATTCCTAGCTTGTTTTAAAACATTAATATTATTATAATTAATCTTTTTGAAAATATTATCTACATTTTCTGTACTAGATTTACTGGAGATAAAAGAAAGAGAAAGAAAATCAAACTTTTCTTTTGTTTGTTCAGATTTATCTTGTATTACTTGCAAAATGGATCCTATTTCATTTGTTGAGTCTCTTGAGTTTTCAGCAAGCTTTCTTATTTCTTCAGCCACTACTGCAAAGCCCTTTCCACTTTCTCCAGCTCTAGCAGCCTCAATTGCAGCGTTTAATGCTAGTAGATTAGTTTGTTCAGCAATGTTACTGATTACATTTAGTATAACTTCTATTTGTTGTGATTCTTTATTTAAACTATCAATAATATTTAAAGTTTCATCTATGTCACTGCTTACGTTACTAATATCACTTTTTAAAGATTCGACTTCAATATTTCCTTCGTCTGAAATTTTCGCTGTTGATTCGGCTAAATCTTTCATTAAAGTTGAATCAATTTGGGCAGACTCTATTTCTTTGTTTGATTCTATTGTGGAAGTATTTATATCATTAACACTCTGTGCCTGAGATTCAATGCTTAATGCAATTTCTGAAAAGATATTCGTTATCTCACTAGAAATTTGTCCAATTGAATTTACGCTTTCAGTCAATTCTTTATTAAATATCCTTAAGGTTCCAGACGTATATTTAAACTTATCAAATAACGACTCTATTTCTTTTTTATCTTTTTCAATTTCTTTATTATTGTCTTCTAATTCTTGCCTCATCATAAGTCCAATTTTACTTTGAAAAGCCAATGCAAAGGTTACCAGTATTAAAAAGAGATTCATAGAAATCAAATGGTTTTTATCAAGCCCTATAAACATAGTATCCTTAAATGCAACAAAAAAATAATTCGTTAGAATCAAGTTTAGAATCCCGGAAATGATTATAGGTTTAAAATCATGATAAAATGTAATTATAGCTAAGGCATAATATAACATTAAATAATTTCCAATATGTGGATTGGAGCTTATTATTAAATAGCTAATTATTGTTAATATGGCTAATATAATATATTTAATTTTTGTTTCAAAGATTCTTTTATATGTAAACAGAGTAGCTATACCACCGAATATTAATCCTGATAATACCAAAGTGATAATAGTATTAATAGGGACTTTGTTGATTATATCAACGATTATCCCAAAGATTAAAGAAATCCACATTATTTTTAAAACTAGTTTATTTCTTGAATAAATAATATTACCTTCTTTCACTGAAACCCCTCCTAATTTATTTGCTTATTAAAGCTATCAAGATGTATAGTAGCATGAATTGTAATAATTTGCCATGAGACTTTCATATCATTTTATATGTCTTGATTATAAATTTTCTTTACATGATTTTTGTTTCTTAACATAATGGCTAATGAACCAATCGCATTGACAACCATAAATCCGCCGATCACATTAGGAATAGGGAAGAGATCTCCAAGTATACCTGAAATAAATTGACCAATTACTGATCCTAGCATAGTAATCATCATAAACATACCATTAAAGCGACCCCTTTTATCACTAGATATATAATTTTGAGTACCAGATATTCTAATATTGAAAGATGTAACCCCTAGAATACCTATAAGGAAGTTCATAAGAGCCATAAGGGGATAAGCTGTAAGTAACATTGTTCCTTCTAGAAATGATATGGCAATATATACAAACAAAGCAATATTGAATTTTTGATTTGTAGGATACCTAAATCTATAATGTAGTAGTCCTCCTATAATACGTCCAAAGGTTGAAATTGACATCAAGATGGAATATTGAGATATCATATTTAAAGAGGTAAAGTATGGTAAAAGTAAGGTATGGGTAGATGCAGATGTTAAATTAGAAACAAAAAAATAGGCAGTAATCGCTATTAAACCAGGTTCATTTTTTATGTAGGCAATACCCTCTTGGAAATCATTCCAATAAGTTCTTTGTTTTTTATCAATATTTTTTGATCTTAATTTTAAATGAGTTTCGTCTGCATCGATTAAGCGCTCTACTGCTTGGGTTATAAAAAAGGTAATGGCATTGAAAACAAATAAAGGTGTAACCCCTACTATTTCATAAGAAAAACCTGCAATTGGGACCATAATAGTATTAGCAATAGGATAAATAAGTGAACTAATTGAATAGGCCTTAGAAAAATTCCCCTTACTAATAAATTCTGGATACAAGCTTTCATATGCTACATTATAAAAACTGTCTAATGAACCCAAGATTACACCAAGAAAAATATAAAAACCATAATTGAAAAAACCAATATAAGTTATGTAAGCAAATATTAAAAATAAAAACCCATAAATAGTATCTATATTTACTATAATATTTTTTCTAGAACGACTGTCAACAAATGGGCCGGCAATCATTGGTACGATAACTTTCGGTATTGTATTTAATATAATAAATAATGAGTAAAGTAGAGTGGAGTTAGTATTATTAAAAACCACTAGTCCTAAGGCAAAATTGCTAACAGCATTCCCCATCATAGATATAATGGTACCTACCGTAATAATACTGAAGTTCTTGGTCCATAGCTTTTGATTCATAAATTATGCCACACCCCTTTAAATTGTTTAGATACTACCAAGCAATTATATACCACTTTAATAAAGCTTTCAAGAATACTAATCCAACCAGCTTAGTAAGTTTTAAGTGGAAATTACTATATTTTTATATTTATAGCTAGGAAAGTATTTAAATGACAAAATTAATAATAATTATTATTTAAGATTCATAAGTCTGGGTATGAAGGTAATATTAGATAATTGGAGGTAATATTTATGAAAATAATTGCAATAGCCGGTAGCATAAGCAAAGATTCTTATAACAAGAAACTTGTTAATTTTATAAAGGAAAGATATAAAGATAAAGTTGACATTGAAATTCTAGATATAGGGGATATTCCAATGTATAATGAAGATAATGAATTGGATCCACCTGAGGCAATTAAAAAAATGAGAGAAAAAATTCTTGACAGTGATGGTATATTAATATCTACACCAGAGTACAACCATTCTATCCCAGGAGTTTTAAAAAATGCATTAGATTGGCTTTCTAGAGTGGAACAGGTAATGATAGGAAAGCCTGGAATGATAGTGGGTGCGTCAATGGGAATGTTTGGCACAGTAAAGGCACAGATTCATCTTAGACAAATTTTAAACTCTGGGGGCATAGGAGTTATAACTTTACCAGGTCATGAAGTATTTATTGGAAACATTCAAGATAAGATGGATGGAAAAGGAAATGTAACTGATGACTTTACTCTTAAATTTCTTGACAACACAATGAATGACTTTATCAAATGGGTAGAAATACTAGACAAGTAATTTTTTCTATTTCCTTGACACTGTAAACTTATTATCCTATTATATATTAAACGGGTTAATGTGATAAAGAAAGAAGGTAATAAAATGACAGTGAATAAACCAACTAGAGATGAAGCTTTAGAACTATTTAAAAAGTATAATAAGAGTGAAAGCTTACTAAGACATGCCCTTGCAGTGGAAGCAACTATGAAACACTTTGCAGAATTATTTGAAGAACCTGATATTGAAAAATGGACAGTGGTAGGTTTAATACATGATTTAGATTATGAAATGTATCCAGATGAGCATTGTGTAAAAGTAAGGGAGATATTAAGGGAAGAAGATTATCCAGAAGACTATATTAAAGCTGTAGCAAGCCATGGATATGAGATTTGTTCAGAAATAGAGCCTACAGAGAAAATGGAAATGGTTCTTTATGCAACTGATGAATTAACAGGATTGATTACAGCATCAGCCCTAGTTAGACCTAGTAAATCGATATTGGATTTAAAAGTAAAATCTGTAAAGAAAAAGTGGAAAGATAAGGCTTTTGCCTCTGGAGTAGATAGGGAAACTATCCAAAGAGGAATAGATATGCTTGATATGGATAGAGATGTGGTTATACAAGAGACAATTAATGCTATGAAAAAGGTGGCAGATGAGATAGGATTAAAAGGTAATTTATAAAATTAATATGAAAAGGCCCTGCTTATGCAGGTTTTTTTCATATGTAAATAAATTTACTTATAGTATATTTGGGTATAATAAATCTAAGAGTATATAAGAGTATAATAAAAATACAATTGGAGGGATTTTATGCTATATTTTGCCTATGCAAGTAATCTAAGTAAGGGATACATGGCTTCTAGATGCCCAACTGCAATACCAATAAAAAAGGCTGTTTTAAAAGATTATAAGTTGGTCTTTAATGAATTAGCTGATATAATTAAAAAAGAAAATGAACATGTATTAGGTGCAATTTATGTGATTTCTAAACAAGATCTGGAGCAATTAGACATACTAGAGGGATATCCAGATTTATATAATAGAATGTTAGTTGAAGTAGAAGGAGAAGATGGGGACAAGTATGATGCATATGCTTACACAATGGTAGAAAAAGACTTGCAAGCCCCACCAGACCATTATTATGAAATTTTACTAGAGGGTTATGAAGATTGGAATTTAAGAACTGATAGCCTAGAAAGAGCAAGGAAACTAGAATAAATATAGATTACCATATAAATTTATAAAATAATTATCTTGAGTATCTTTCACAGGAGGTAAAATTATGAATGAATTTCCAACAATAGATAATATTCATGAAATTCTTGATGAGATATCTCAAGGAATACCAAAGGAATTTTTTAAGGATTTAAATGAGGGTATTATACTTTTACCTAGATATAAATTACATCCAGAAAGTAAAGAAAATAGAAGATTATATATAATGGGGGAGTATTCTAAAAGTATAACTGGCAGAAGGATAACCATATATTATGGTTCCTTTAAAAAATTATATAATGGTATTTCTCTTGTAAATTTAAAAAGCAAACTAAAGGAAACATTAATTCATGAGTTTACCCATCACTTAGAATCTTTAGGTGGAGAAAGAGACTTAGAGCTAGAAGATGCCAAGGAATTAGAAAGATATAGACTTAGATAGTTATATTATTTAAGACAACCACCAGATCTGGTGGTTGTTTGTTTTAGTATTTATTGTAATGAACTTTGTCTTGTGAAATTGAATTTACATCATGAGGATTTTTATTTTCATTTGGATAACCAATACCTATTACTGATAGTACATGAAGATTATCCGGAATGCTTAATAGGTCTCTAACATAATCCTCTACACTTGTATTGTCTTCCCTAACTCTATTTCTGACTTGCATCCAACAGGTTCCAAGTTCTAAAGAATGTGCGGTTAATTGGATCACATTAGAAATAATGGAAGAATCCTCTATCCAAGTATCTGATTTACTTGGATCTGCAATAACAACAATGGCCAAGGGGGCATCTCCTATAAATTTGGAAGCCCCGCCTCTTGAACTAGCAATTTTATTTAGGATTTCCTTATTATCTACAAGAATTAACTCCCAAGGTCTTATATTTTTACCAGAGGGGGAAGTTAAAGCTGCTTGAATAATTGTATCAAGTTTTTTTGACTCAACTCCTTTTTTCTTAAATTTCCTTATACTTCTTCTAGTCATTAATAAATCAAACATTAATAAGAACCTCCTTAAATTCTACCTTTAGACATATTATATATCATTTTATATAATTAGTAAAAAATAAGGGGAATATTTAATTAATAGAATATATAAATTATATTTAAAGAAAAAAACAATCTAACAACAAATGTTGTTAGATTGGGGTAAAGACATTATTTTTCCATAGCCTTTTCAGCAAATTTCGTTGTTACCAATTTATCGTAGTCTGCTCTTTTCTCAAGTTCACCAGCTAGGTCCATTATATCCATCATATGGTTAAACCCATCTTCAGTAATAATAAGATCTGGTTTCCAGGAATCTTGATCCCTATATCTTTCTATTAACTTTACTAAAACATCTTTGTCAGTATCAGGGAATTGAGGTAGTACTGCATCTGCAATTTCTTCACTACTATGGTCTTGTACCCAGACCATTCCTTTATATATAGCATTAGTAAACTTCTGGACAATATCTCCATTATTTTCTATATAATCCTTAGTCGTAGAATAACAAGTATATGGTACATAGCCTCCTTCTTCGCCTATAGATGCTACTACATAGCCTTTGCCTTCTTTTTCTAATGTAGCCGCTACTGGCTCAAATAATGTTACATAGTCACCTTCGCCTCCAATAAAAGCTCCAGCCATTACATCGAATTGGATATCTGTTCTAACATCCACATCTTCTCCTATAACTAGGCCATGGTTTTTGATTACATATTCTAATACCATTTCAGGCATACCGCCTTTTCGGCCACCTATAACAGTTTTGCCTCTTAAATTATCAAATGTAAAGTTTTCCTCTTTTTCTCTACTTACTAAAAATGAACCATCTCTTTGTGTCAATTGGGCAAAGTTAATTGCATAATTGTCCCTGCCCTGGTTGTATACATATACTGAGGCTTCAGAACCCATAAAAGCGATATCAGCCTCCCCACTAATAAGCGCAGTCATACATTTATCTGCACCTTTACCATTAGTTAATTCTACATTTAATCCTTCCTCTTCAAAAAAACCCTGGGTTAAAGCTACGTATTGTGGGGTGTAAAATAGTGAATGAGTTACCTCTATCAATCTAACTTTTTGCAATTCGGTGTCCTTTGTACATGCTGACAATCCTAAGCTTAATATAATCATTAGGACTAATAAAATTGAAACTTTTCTTAACATATTATTCCTCCTTATATAATAATAGGTGTACGAAGATCTTATTTAATGTTATAATATTCTAAAATGAACATAATGGTTACTAATTAGTATTTTAAGGGGGAGTTATATGAAATGGATGAATGTTCCTAATATGTTAACTACTTTGAGAATATTTCTCGTACCTGTATTCTTATGTTTTTTCTACTCTGGGTCTGAGAATAATATTTTATTTGCAGGATTGGTATTTATTTTAGCAGGGATAACCGATGTGTTAGATGGTTACATAGCTAGGAAATATGATTTAGGTACAAAATTAGGTTCTGTATTAGATCCATTTGCAGATAAGCTTATGATTTTTACAGTACTTATTACTTTTGCAACTTCTGGAATAATTCCAATGTGGATACTTATTGCCTTAGGCATAAAAGAAATCACTATGATTATAGGTGGGGGTATATTATATTTATTTAAGGGTAAACAGGTTCTACCTTCAAACAAATTTGGGAAAATAGCTACTTTATCGTTTTATGCAGCAACTTTGTCAATAGTATTTAAATTTCCTAATTTAATGTCCACAATGTTATTTATAGTTACAGTGGTATTTAATTTAGTTGCATTTATAAATTATTTATTAATATACATAAAAATCAAGGATAATCCAGTACAAGGGTAAATGGAAGCTTGTTTTTTACCCTAAAAGAGATTTTCACATCTAATAGTTGACAAACATATTTTATATCTATATAATTAAATCAATAAATTCATATATTGCATTGATAAAGAGGAGTAAGTAAATATACTTTACAGAGAGAGGGTGGTAGCTGAGAAATCCTTGAAGATAATATTTACTGAAGGTAGCTTTTGAGCATTTAAACCGAAATATAGTAAGTTTAAAGGGTGGATACCCTTATAATTATACAAGTGCCATGGATACTCATGGAACTAAGGTGGTACCGCGAATGACCCTTCGTCCTTATATTTTATAAGGATAAAGGGATTTTTTTATTGTTTTAAATGGAAAATTAAATAAATAGGGAGGAATAGAAATGTTAGAGAATTTATCGAAGACTTATAATCCCAAAGACTTTGAAGATAGGCTATATAAATATTGGAATGATAGTGGTTATTTCAAGGCTCATGTTGATAAAAATAAGAAGCCTTATACAATAATGATGCCACCGCCAAATGTAACTGGTAGCCTTCATATGGGGCATGCACTTGGTCATACCCTACAGGATATATTAATTAGATGGAAGAGGATGGAAGGATACTCTGCCCTTTGGTTACCCGGTACAGATCATGCTAGTATATCTACAGAGGCTAGAGTAGTAAATAAAATAAGATCAGAAGGGAAATCTAAAGAAGACATAGGTAGAGAAGGATTTTTAGAAGAAGCTTGGGAATGGACAGATAAATATGGTAGTACTATAAAAAAACAGCTTAAAAAACTAGGTGTATCCTGTGACTGGTCTAGAGAAAGATTTACTCTAGATGAGGGATTAAGCAAGGCAGTAGAAGAGGTATTTATTAGACTTTATGAAAAGGGTTTAGTTTATAGGGGTGATAGGATAATCAACTGGTGCCCAAGTTGTATGACTGCCATATCAGATGCAGAAGTAGAACATGAGGATGCCCATGGCCATATTTGGCATATTAAATATCCAATTAAGGATAGTGATGAGTTTATAGTAATAGCCACCACTAGACCTGAAACCATGCTTGGTGACTTAGCTATTGCAGTAAATCCGGAAGATGAAAGATATAAAGATATGATAGGTAAAATAGCTATACTACCTTTAGTAAATAGAGAAATTCCGATAATTGAAGATGGGTATGTGGAAATGGAATTTGGTACAGGTGCAGTAAAGATTACACCTTCCCATGATCCTAATGACTTTGAAATAGGGGAAAGACACAAGTTAGGACAATGTATTGTAATCAATGAAGATGCTACTATTAGTCAAGGTTATGGTGAATATAGTGGTCTCGATAGATATGAAGCAAGAAAGAAAATAGTAGAAGATTTAGAAAGCAAAGAATATTTACTAGAAACAAAAGAACACGAAAATGCAATAGGGCATTGTGAAAGATGTAGTACTGTTGTAGAGCCACTTATCTCAAAGCAGTGGTTTGTAAGTATGAAATCCTTGGCAGAACCTGCCTTAGAAGCTTATAAAGATGGAGAGTTGAATTTCATTCCAGATAGGTTTGGAAAAATATATGTTAATTGGTTAGAAGGAATAAGAGATTGGTGTATATCTAGACAATTGTGGTGGGGACACAGACTTCCAGTTTATTTCTGTGAAGACTGTGATGAAATTATGGTATCAAGAACTAAGCCAGAAAAATGCAATAAATGTAGTAGTTCTAATATACACCAAGATACCGATACTTTAGACACTTGGTTTTCATCTGCATTATGGCCCTTTTCAACATTGGGTTGGCCTGATAAAACAGAAGATCTGGAATATTTCTTTCCTACAGATGTGTTGATTACAGGTTATGATATAATCTTTTTCTGGGTAGTTAGAATGGTATTCTCAAGTATTGAACAAATGGGAGAAGTTCCATTTAAGGATGTATTCTTAACAGGCTTAGTTCGTGATTCTGAGGGAAGAAAAATGAGTAAATCTTTAGATAATGGAATAGACCCTTTGGAAATAATAGATGGCTATGGGGCAGATGCTCTAAGGCTGACCTTAGTTACAGGAAGTTCCCCGGGAAATGACATGAGATTTCATATAGAAAGAGTAGAATCTAATAGAAATTTCGCAAATAAATTATGGAATGCAAGCAGATTTGTCCTAATGAATTTAGATGAAAATATCCATGAAAAGGAACTTGATTTAAATCAATTAGAGGAAGAGGATAAGTGGATATTATCCAAATTAAACTCCGTTATAAAAGAAGTTACAGAAAATCTAGAAAAATATGAAATAGGAATGGCTGCAGACCGTATCCATGATTTCATCTGGGATGAATACTGTGATTGGTATATAGAAATGGTGAAATCTAGATTATATGGTGGAAGCCAAAACAGTAAGGAAACAGCAGAGATAGTTTTATTATATGTGTTGAAAGATACATTGAAACTTCTTCACCCATTTATGCCATTTATTACTGAAGAGATTTGCCACCACTTGCCAGGAAATGATAAATCACTTATTGTAAGTGATTGGCCTAAATATAAAGATGAATTAGATTATCCCAAATCAGAAAAATTAATAGAGTTTATTAAAACAGGAATTAGAGGTATAAGAAATGCTAGAGCAGAAATGAATATTATACCTTCTAGGAAATCAAATCAAATATTTGTAACTAGGGATGAAGAAATAAAAAAAATAATAAGCAATGGGGAAAGATACTTTAAAAACTTAGCATCTGCAGAAGACATAGAAATCAAATCCAGCAAGGAAGACATAGGAGATGACAATATTTCTGTTGTATTAGATCGATGTGAAGTATTTTTACCACTTAAGGATTTAATTGATTTTGAAAAAGAAATTGAGAGATTAGAAAAGGAAAAAGAAAAACTTCAGGGAGAGATAAATAGGGTAGTAGGCAAATTATCCAATGAAGGATTCGTAAAGAAAGCTCCTGAAAAAATAGTTAATGAAGAAAAAGGTAAGCAAAAGAAATATGAAGAAATGCTGGCAAAGGTATTAGAAAGCCTGGAAAGCATTAAATCAAATAAATAAGGTGAGGAATAGTATGAATTATAAAGAGGCTTTAGAATATATAAATGACAAAGATAAATTTGGCTCTAGATTGGGTTTGGATTCAATAGGTAAGTTGTTAAGCTTATTAGGTAATCCTCAAAGTGGATTAAAATATATTCATATAGGTGGAACCAATGGTAAAGGTTCCACCGCATCCTATCTAGCACACATGTTAAAATTTGGGGGCTATAAAACAGGTCTGTTTACATCTCCCTATATAGAAAGATTTAACGAAAGGATACAAATAAACGGACAAGATATACCAGATGAAGTACTTGGAAGAATAACGGACCTTATAAGGGAAAAGGCTAATATTATGGTAGGTGAAGGATTTGAACATCCTACAACTTTTGAAATAATAACTGCCATAGGTTTTATGTATTTCCAAGAAGAAAAAGTAGATTACGTAATACTAGAAGTGGGACTAGGAGGTAGATTTGATTCCACTAATATAATAGATAGGCCTTTAGCATCAGTATTAACAACTATAGACTATGATCATATTGATGTATTAGGAAACACCTTAAAAGAAATTGCTTATCAAAAAGGTGGGATAATTAAAGATAATAGTATAGTTATTTCTTATCCTCAAAATGATCAAGCTTTAGAAGTATTGAAGAAAATTTCAGAAGAGAAAAATAGCGACTTCCATTTAATTGATATGAAAGATGTTAATATAAAACATACAAGTAACAAAGGGGCTATATTTGATTTTAAATATAATAAGATAGAGATGAAAGATTTAGAGATATCTATGCTAGGTGAATATCAAGTTTATAATGCAGTTCTAGCATTGACTACATTGTTTGTATTGATAGATAAAAACCTTATTTCCATTGGAGAAATTGAAATTCGTAAAGGATTAAAATCAACTAAATGGCCTGGTAGACTAGAAGTACTTGGAGAAAATCCTATATTCTTAATAGATGGGGCTCATAATGTTCAAGGTATCTACCAACTGAAGAAGGCCTTAAGGTTGTTTAAATACAATAGATTAATTTTAGGCATAGGCATATTAAAGGACAAGGATACCTCACATATGATAGAATTATTAGCTCCTATGGCTGATGTAATAGTAGCTACGGAAGTAAATATGCCTAGAAAG